>NZ_JBFRMS010000091.1:0-13533 GCF_041470505.1 Vibrio sp. 10N.261.55.C5 | reverse complement strand
CTGATTTAGGAAACAAAGCCAATTGGACATAAAAAAAGAGAAAAGCCTAAGCCTTTCTCTTCCTGTTTTTCTACTTAGCAATCAAGATTGCTCAAATTAGATTTGCTCAACGAAACCCATTAGGTGCTGTTTCACTTCGTCTGAAGCAAAAGCGCTCTCTACAGAGTACTTGTAGATCTCTGCGTAGTCTTCTTGTGTTAGACCGAACGTTTCACATACACGCTTCACTTCGTTAGTCATGGTTGTGTTCGACACAGTGCGGTTGTCTGTGTTGATCGTTACAACGATGCCGTCTTTCTTGAATTCAGCAATTGGGTGGTCGCTGAATTTGTGAATACATTTAGTTTGCACGTTACTTGTTGGGCAAGTTTCAAGCGCAACCTGCTTCTCTTTAACGATGTTGTACGCGTCTTCGTTACCTTGGATGTGGACACCGTGGCCGATACGCTCAGCGTCAAGCAGTGTGACTGCATCGTAAACGTTCTGACCATGCCATTGCTCACCTGCGTGAACCGTCACACGGTAGCCTTGTTCAATAGCGTATTGCGTGTACTCAGGGAATTCAGCGCAGAAGCCCGGCTTTTCACCGCCTGCAATATCAAACGCAACCACGCCTTTACCAAGGTATGGTTTACCAGCGTCGATTACATCTTTGATTGAGTCTTTCGGGAACATACGAAGTACAGACATGATGTAGTTGCCCTTAATGTCGTATTTCTCTTCTGCACGCTTCATGCCTTTAACCGCACTTGCGATGATTGCATCAAGAGACAAGCCCTTGTTTACGTGAAGAATCGGTGCAAAACGAACTTCTAGGTACTTAACGTTTTCTAGTGCTGCGTCTTCGTAAAGCTCAAAAGAGATACGCTCAATCGCTTCTTCCGTTTGCATCACTTGCAGTGGCAGGCTAAAGCAAGCTAGGTACTCATCAAGGTTTTTGCAATCTTCAGGCACTGTTAGAGACTTTACTACCGCTTCACGGTCTTCTGGAAGTTCGATTCCGTACTGTTTCGCCAGATCAATAATGGTGTCTGGACGAACACTTCCGTCTAGGTGGCAGTGCAGATCAATCTTAGGGAGTGCTAGAAAGTTCATGAGTATTCCTTAGGTCTATTATTTTTTGAGTTATTAACTCATAGGTTACATGGGCTTAAATTAACAAGTTTGTGATATGATTTAAAGTGACATAAAGTCATCATTAATC
The DNA here is from genome assembly GCF_041470505.1 of Vibrio sp. 10N.261.55.C5. NCBI lineage: Bacteria > Pseudomonadati > Pseudomonadota > Gammaproteobacteria > Vibrionales > Vibrionaceae > Vibrio > Vibrio sp. 10N.261.55.C5. The sequence goes on along the minus strand of NZ_JBFRMS010000091.1, from coordinate 12,329 downwards.
TGAATCTAAGGAATATCATGGTAGATGTTAAAAGCTTACTCAAATGTGATATGAATTTACTGCTGTGTTTACACGTGTTGCTTGAAGAGCGCAGCGTGAGCAAAACGGCAGAGCGATTGTTCCTTAGTCAGTCTGCGGTGAGTAAACAACTCACTAAGCTGCGTTCTTTGTTTGACGACCCTTTGTTTGAACGTGAGTCAAAAGGCCTGTTTCCAACACCGAAAGCCACCTCTTTAGCGCCTAAAATTCATCAAATCCTTCTGCAAATCGAAAAGCTGACCGTTCCCGAAGTTTTCGACCCTAAAGACAGTGAGCGTACCTTCACTATAGACCTTGTCGAAACCGCCTACACGGCGATTTATCCGCACTTTATGCCGACTGCGCTCGCGGATGCGCCTCACATTACCGTTAACAGTTCAACGTGGAGCAGCGATAGCTTCAAGCGATTATTAAAGCGTGAAGTGGATTTCGGGATTGGAATTTTTGAGCTCGATGAAAGGGCTAGCACCCACATTCAAAATATCCCTGCCGAGCTAAACCACGTCGAGTTGCTGCAAGATTACTCTGTGTGCTTGATGCGAAATGATCACCCAGTACTTCAAGAAGAGTGGAATCTGCAAGCCTTCCTTAAATACCGTCATATTCAGTTGGTGACCGGTGGCGTTGGCGACTGGTTGCTACTGGAAATCTTGCAAGCCAAACAGCTTCAAATTAACAAAGCCGCCAACGTGTCGGACATCACCAGTGCAGTAAAGCTGTGCAAACAAAGCGATTTGCTGATGTGTTATCCGTACAACTCGGTTCGTGACTATATTGAGAGTGGCGAACTGGTGATGAAGCCGATTCCCATTGAGTTGGTTCCCGGTGGTTTGTTTCTGCTTTGGCATCGTTACTTTGACTCTGAACCAAGCCACAAATGGCTTCGCGACCTTATAGTCAATAAGACCCAAGAACCCTAGCTGTAAACCGCGAGCTACGATGATAAAAACGGCGAAATAACTTTTTTAAAATTTATTTCGTCTTTTTAGAATGAGCATTGTCTTATTACGGGTGCCAAATGCCCGCCAAGAATGAGATATCTAAATGAATTCAATGCCATCGATTCCGCAACAAGTTATTGAAGATGCTTGTGAGTGGGCAATTATGCACAGTGCGTCGTACTTTTGAACAGTTGAGCTGTCAGCTTTCATCGGGCGATAATCAACGCCTGCTATTGAAAGATGTCGGAGCTGTCGATGTGGTGTATCTAAGAGCTGGCTACCAGTATTCAGATTATTGGGCTCCAGAGCTAAATGAATCGGTGTGTTGCCATACGTTAAGTCAGACTCGCTTGTTTATGGAGCAACACCATGTCGCAATGAACGCGACTATCAGCCAGCAATTAGCGACCAGCAAAACCATGCAAATGCTGCTGACCATGATGTCAGCAGCAGAATACGCCCGCTGGGGTTTAACGCGAGAAGAAGCCGAACTGGTCAAGAGTGTTCTGGCTGATATGAAGCCTATCACCAATGAAGCAATTGAATGGTTTAACACACAAGCTGATAAGCAAGAATGGGTGCTGAAAAACCAAGGTGAGGGCGGTGGTCATTGTGTCTTTGGTGACGACATCAGCGAACAACTGAGCCAGCTTAAACCAGAAGAGTACGACGCGTGGGCATTGATGCAGCGCTTGTACCCGCATGAACGTGACGTGCCGACCATTGCAGTGCGTGACACTCACCAAACGCTCGTGACAGACTTAGTCAGCGAAGTGGGTTTGTTCACCGTTTACTTCAAAGGTGAACCAGTAACAGAGCTAGACGGCTACGCGGGTTACTTAATCCGCAGCAAACCCGCCAGCGAAAATGAAGGTGGAATCCACAGTGGAAAAGGGATTCTCGATTCGTTGGTGTTGATTGATTAGTTGAATCGGCATTAAAAAACCAGAACTCATGTTCTGGTTTTTTGTATCTGAGCTCAGTAAAACTTCAGAGTTTGGATAACAACAATCACGCCCCTAACTTGGTAAAGGCCAACGGGGTTTGTCCAGTTTGCTGTTTGAAAAAAGCGATAAACGCACTGTTGGATGAGAACTCTAGCAGATGAGCCACATCAACGACTTGTCGGTTTTCTGAGAGCAGTTCAATCGCTTTAAACAAGCGCCATTGCTGTCGCCACTCTTGGTAAGTCATGCCTGTTTCGGCTTTGAATAATCGAGTAATCGTTTTGGTGCTTGCGCCAACCGAGTTCGCTAATGTCGAGAGGGCTGGGGCAAGAAAGTAAGCGGTTCGGACTTGTTTGCAAAAGCTTTTAAAGCGGCGATCTGTCGGTAGTGGCAAGATAAACGAGTGTTGGTTAGCACTGTAAAACTCTTCCCAGAATAGGTTGGCGGTATTGGTGGTTTGCTCGCGGGCAACGTCCCAATCCCAGAAAGCCATCTTATTGATCAGGGCTTTTAAAAGCTCATTCACTTCCACAATTTCAATCGCTTCTGGGCAGGTGTAAATACTGCTATCAAAATAGAGCGACCGATAAGCAACCACATTGGTCATCTGCGCGCGATGTTTGGTATAAGGCGGGATCCGCACGGCTTTAGTCGGCGGCAAAATGCAAATGGCGTTTTTTAAGGTCAAGGTGTTTGGTTACATGGGGATGGGGCTGTCGATTAGTCCAATCATCGGGCTGCTTCTTAGCGGTCAACTAAGCCAAGCGGGCGGGCATCAATATGTGTTTATTTCCTTGTTTATTATGGTGTTAGCGTTGTTGGCACATAGCCTATGGTCATTGCCTGAAACGCAACAATCTAAGCAGCCATTGCAGTTAAAGTCACTCAGTATTCACATGATCAAAGATAGCGATATATGGATGTCTGCGTTGCTGGTTGCGTCGTTCAATATTGCGCTATTTTCCTATTATCAATTGGGTTCATTTGCCTTCATTCAACTTGGATTTAGCGTTGAGCAGTTTGGCTACAGCGGCATTGTGCTTGGGTTCGGGACTCTGTTGGGAAGCTTGGTGAACAAGACATTGTTGAAGAGACAAGTGTCTTCAATGTCTCTGATTGGTATCGCAGCAGGGCTTCAAACATTAGGTGCGGTGGGTGTGTATTTTTCACAACACACGATCTGGTTCTTGCTTCCAATGATGTTGGTGGTTATGGCGTTTGGCATTGCGATTCCCAATGTATTGAGCCGAGCGTTGGTACGTTACCAATCTCAAGCAGGAAGTGCAGGCGCACTGTTTGGTTTGATGTATTACACCTTGATCGGCTCAGGGCTCGCTTTAGCGGGAATGCTCCAAGATCTAGGTGTAGTGTTGGTACTTTGTGGCGCGTTATCTGTTCTGGTGACGATACGCAGTCGACTCCAGCTTAAACGCTAAGTCTCTCATCTGTATTGATAAATTCCGTGTCCTGTTTGGCGCGGAATTTATCATTTCTTGGTTTGTAAATTTGGATATTGACAGGGGTAGAATGATTGTTCTACTCTGTAGGTAGAACAATCATTCTACCCTTTGTCGGGTATTGAGAGAGCACTATGTTGAGAGAACAGATTGCAGCAAGCTTAGAGGTGGCATTTAGCCAGCAAGGTTTTGCTGAGCCGAGCGTTGCACAGCTGAAAACGGCGTGCGATGTAAGCCTAAGAACCTTGTATAAACATTTCCCTTCAAAAGAAGCGATGATCGTTGGTGCCTTGGAATATCGACACCAACGCTACTTAGATTTCTTGTTGGAAACGTCGCCTGAAAAGGGGCTCGCATCGGTTACTCATATCTTCAACAAGCTCCAACAATGGTTAGAAGAGTATGCGCCACATGGGTGTATGTCGATGAATGCGATGGCCGCGTTTCCCGATAATGAGTTTATCAGACAAGCGGTTACACAGCATAAAGAACAAGTCCGTTTGCTAATAGGCAAGCAGAGCCTGCGAGAGGATCTCGCGACACCACTGTTTTTACTTCATGAAGGCGTATCAAGCGCGTGGCCAGTATTAGGCGAAGAAGCGGTGGCATCAGCACAGAATATGGTGACAAAATTACTCGAGGAAACACGATGAAATTCGAACTACCGAAAACAATGAAAGGCGTAGAGATGCTAGGGCACGGCGGGGCAGAAATGCTTGGCTACCGTGAAGACATTGCTGTTCCAAAAATTGAGCCTAATGAAGTGCTGATCAAAGTCATGGCAGCAGGCGTGAACAACACCGACATCAACACACGAATCGGTTGGTATGCGAAAAGTGATGATTCAGACGATGCCAGCTGGTCGGGTGAAGCGCTAAAGTTCCCTCGCATCCAAGGTGCTGACGTGTGTGGCTTTATCGTAGTCGTTGGTAACGAAGTTTCGGCTGACCGTATTGGTGAGCGTGTTCTGATTGAGCCTTGTTTGACCGAGGTTTATGGACAAGATCTACCACAACCATGGTATTTCGGATCTGAATGCGATGGTGGTTTCGCTGAATACACCAAAGTAGCAGCTAAGCACGCTTACGCGGTGAACAGCACCATGTCGGATGTTGAGCTAGCGTCTTTCCCATGTTCTTACTCAACAGCAGAGAACATGCTAACTCGTGCCAACGTGGCTGAAGGTGATCGCGTGCTTATCTCAGGTGCATCGGGCGGTGTGGGCTCTGCGGCTATTCAGCTAGCAAAAGCTCGCGGCGCGTATGTTATTGCCATCACTAGCCCAAGCAAGAACCAACAGTTACTTGAACTTGGCGCTGATGAAGTGATTGCCCGTGATGCAGATTTGGTTAACGCGCTAGGCGAAAGCAGCGTGAATGTGGTGATCGATTTAGTTGCTGGTGACAAGTGGCCAGAGTTTCTTGAAGTCCTAAAACCGCATGGCCGTTATGCTGTGTCTGGTGCGATTGGTGGTGCAATGGTTGAGCTTGATGTGCGAACTTTGTATCTCAAAGACCTCAGCTTTTTTGGTTGCACGGTTTTAGAACCGCAAGTATTCCAAAACTTGGTTAATCGTATCGAGAAACAGCAGATTGGCGCCATCGTTGCAGAGTCTTATCCGCTAGCCGATATCCATAAAGCGCAAGATGAGTTCTTAAAGAAAAAGCATGTTGGTAAGATCGTGTTGGAAGTGGCAGAACGCTAGTTTTAGTCAGCTTCACGGTTTAGATTGATGGAAGAGTGAGCAAGCTTTATTTGCTCGCTCTTTTTGTTCCTGGTGAATACCGAGGAGCTGAGCAAATTGTTGGGTAACAGATCCTATACAGCTGAAAGGTTAATGATTCATTTATCACTGTATGGTTTATGAGTTGCCTGTGCGATAATCACCGCCGTTATATATCCCGAACTGTTTGATAATCATCTAGGAGCCGTATTGATGTTTAAAAGGGTATTGCAGGCACTATTCTCACCTTTTGTTTATTCAAAAAACAAACCCTCTGCAGAGCCTGCCCAACAAGAACAACAACAAACCGTTGCTACTGATTCTGTTCAGTCTTCAATCTTTGTTCCGCCGTCGTCCGCTCAGCCATCATCATTAATCGTCGATAAGACGCTTAACCTTCACGATGGTGAGTTCCTTGATTATTTGTTTGGAGAGTCTCGCCTTCGAACGGAGTCAGACCCATTTAGTGATTTTGTCGCTTGCCAAATCGAACGCTTGATTCGCTCTCCAAAAGCCTTGCTTAATGAACTTCCAGTGATGCCAGCCTCTGTGACCACGTTAATGGGCGAATTACAGAGCGATGAGTTTGATGTCGATACTCTGTTAAGAGTGATTGAGCGCGAGCCGAGTATGGCTGCCGATGTGATTAAACTGGCAAATAGCGCCTTTTACAAACGCAATGAAAAACAGGTTACCGACCTAAAAACAGCATTCTTAAATATGGGTTCTCAAGGGCTCGTTGAAGGGGTGGTGAATAGCTACATGAAGAACTTCACGCCGGGGAACAATATTTACTGGCGTCACTTCGGTGAGAAAATTTGGAATCACAGTGTTCAAACCGCGTCGTTTTCTAAGGAGTTGATGAAAGACTCTTCATCTCAAGAAGAGCAAGCAGCGGCGTATTTTGTTGGGTTAATTCGCAACTTAGGCAAGATGATCATTTTCCAGATGATGGTAGAAGCCTTCAAGCATGTTGATCCTTCTGTTCCACCTAACTCGTTAGCATTGAAGCGCCTGATGAACAGCTACTCCATTCGCCTGACTTACACCATTGCTAAGTTCTGGGAACTGCCAGAATCAGTGTTGACCGCGATTGGCTACCAAGAGTCGAGCCGATACGAATGCACGCCACTTGGTCAAGCTGTGTTTGAAGCTAACTACTTGAGTGAGCTGTGCTATTTACTGGAAGAACAAACGATTGAAGTCGAGCAATTTAAGCGCAGATGCAAAGAGACACTGATGTCTCCGGCTGCATACAAAGTGGCTAACCGTATCTATAAAGAGTCTGAATTATCGCTAGTGAGCTAACCCTTAGCCTATTCGACCTACGCTGTGACTGAACATAATGATTGGTTGCAGCTTGGTTGGGCTAGGTTGTGAAATACATTCAGCTACGAAATACGCTTACAAATGGCTAATCCACAGCTTGTCGAGTTCGCACCAACCGAAACCATTTACTTGTGCGCCGTGTATCTTTTCAGAAACCTCTAAGTTGAACGCCTCTTGCTTGAGCTCAACCACAACTCCAGATTCATGCAACCAATGCCGGAGCGACAACAGTGCATTCATCGCTAACTCAAAGTCTGGTTGGTTTGTTATTGAGGCTAAGCCTTGTTCGATTGTCTCTAGCATCTCAGAAGGTAAAGTTAATTCCTCAAACGGGAAGCGAGTGAAAAAGCTTAACCACGAAGTGAAGGTGTCGTTCTCATCAATAATACTGCACAGCGCGACGTCTTTGGTAGTTAGGTAGTGAGTTAGGTAGTGCCCATATTCCACGCTGGTTTTGTGGTCGCCAGACACTGACAACTGATCGAAAAGGGCTTGGCATTCAGAGGTGTCTTCAACGGTGAACTCACGAACGGTTGAAGACAACATAGGGCTTTGAATCTTAAAGAAGGTTGAGCCGAAATCCGGTTGGGAAGAATGGTCATCCCCACGCACGGTGGTCGTCTTCTCGGGCAGTTTCACGCACACCTGATTTTGAGCGCAGGCTTTGCTCTGTGCCCATTCCTGATAGACCCACAACTCGACTCGATTCAGAATCGGCGTGCTGTGTGAATAGGCGCTATTGCGGCTCAATCTCAACATCTTGCTTGAGAAGATGTCTAATGAGAACGCGCCAGATCCAATCAGCCTATCAGTCGGTGATGAGTGATCGAATACGGAGGCTTCAGCCCTAGCAAGTAGGCGCGGTAAATGCCAATCAGGTTGATTCAACTTTACGACAACCACATTGCCTGCCGAGACAGAGACCTCATCAATATGCTGATAACAGCGACGCCATATTTTGCTTTGGCAGAGAGAGTTAAGGTTGCGTGCTATGTCTTGAGGTTCGAGTGTTCTTCCGTTATGAAAGTGAACACCATTGCGAATCTGAAAGTGCCACTGTGTCGCATCTTGATTAGGCTGCCAATGATAAGCCAGATCGCCGCTGAGTTTGCTGTGCTTAACGGAGGTTAGGCGTTGGCAAACTTGCATAACTAAGAAACGTTCGGTGCGTCTAAGCACGCGTTGAGGGTGAAGCGCTTCGAGTTCTCGGTGAAACGGGATGTACGCGATATTCTGCGTCGACGGATTGGTATTGCTTAGAAAGGCTTGCAACTCAGTGCCAGCATTGCGGCCGTTGAAGCTCAAGGTGCTAAACACCTGTTCTATGTTGCCTGCGTCAGCTTGGGTTTGTGCGTATTGGTAACACGCCTCAATGGGTTCAACCAGACACGTGAGTTGTGCCTTCTTGCTGCGGCCTGAGCTAGCTTGCCACTCAATCCAGCCTTGTGCTGTCATCGCTTTGAGTAAGGTCTGAACGTGACGTTCACTCACGTGCAGCAGTGTGGCCAGTTGGTTGACCTGACAGTGTGATACTCCAGGCCCAAAAGCCTGAAATATCTTTTCATACAGTTCAAGCTTACGCTTAAGGTTGCCCAATTTGCTTTTCCTAACGACGAGGTTGAGTTAAATGTGAATAGCCAGAATCAATCAGTGCGTTTTCCATCGTATCGAGAACTCGAGAGGTTATCTCTGAGCTCAGGATATTCGATTCAGTTTTGCCTTGAAGCACCAAATCTGAAAAATGGTCGATTTCAAACTCGAATCCATTCCCTATCACTCGGTAGTTAATGGTCGACTTTTTGCCTTGATGTTCAATCTCAATAAAGGCCGGATTCCACCATTTTTCGTGAATGGTGATTTTGGTTTCAGGTCCACTCAAGTGTGCTGTTCGGGGAAGGTTTTGCACTGTTGATGCCGATATCTTACCGTTCATATCACCAGAGAATGTAACGCACGCATCGGTATCAACATTTGCCCCCTCATAAAGACACGACATCTCTACCTGAGGTTTTGAAGGGTTTACACCCAGCGTTCGGCACAGATCGTAAAAGAACCAAAGCCCATAGACCCCAACATCGAGTGTTGCTCCGCCTGACAAATCCGGATTGAAGATAAACAAATCGGGCTCATAGTCATGATGGTTACCAAAGCTGGCTTCGATTGAATCTATCTGAATGTTGTTATCGACCAAGAATGATTGGAGCTCACGATATGCGGGAAACACCACGGTTTTCATTGCTTCTAACAGCATCACGCCATTTTGCTTCGCGAGAGCTTTCATCTCAAGCCAGTCAGCAAGGTTGGTAAAAGCCGGCTTCTCGACCAATACATGTTTTTTATTCTTTAGAAACAACTCAGTGAGTGGCTGGTGGTATGGGTGAACCGTAGCGATGTAAACCGCTTCAACACTTGGGTCATTCGCCATCTCTTCATAAGAACCATAAGCCTTGTCGCAAGCAAACTTGTTGGCGAACGTGGCTGCGCGTGAGTGATCTCTGGCGGCAACCGCATCAAGCTCACCATGCAGAGAGTGCTCTGTGACTGCGGTTGCGAATCGATTGGCGATATTGCCTAGCCCTGCGATACCCCATTTAATTTTTCGTTGCGTGTCGCTCATCAGTTACTCCAAATCGTTGTTTTGTATCAGTGTACTCAGAGACGTCACATACAAATAGAGAACAGATTTCTCAACCTGTTCTCTATTTATTTTATTCTAGTTGAAGCTCAGGATTAGCTCTGTATTGAGTGTTTCCAATCGGCTAGGGCTTGAATGTGTTTTGGCCCGATGCCACAACAGCCACCGATAATATTCGCGCCCAGTGCATGCCAGCGTTTAGCGTAAGTTAAGTAACCTTGGCCATCCAGTTCACGCATTTCTTGAAACATGTCATTCGCTTCATGTTCGTTGCTGATAGGCGTAAAGTTATTGGCATAGACACCAATTTCTAAATCACGGCCTAGCTCATCGTTCACTTTCTTGGCATCGATAATGGCTTGATCCATCACTTCAGGCACTGAACAGTTAAACATAATGCCTGTCGCGTTTGATTGGCAGGCAAGTTTGATGGCGTCTGTTACGCTCTCGCCAGAACGAATATTGGCAGAATCGCCCTTGGTATCTTCCAAACTGAATGCGTAGTAACACGGCTTATCTGACTGCTTAAGAACCGCATGAATGGATTCGAACTCTTGCAGGCTGCAGATGGTTTCCGCTATCCAAAGATCGATGTTTGGATCCTGGGCATCGTAAAGCGTTTGAATGATTGGCGCTGCCTCTTCTACCTTAAACAAGTCTGGTCGGTAGCTGCCAAATGGCGGTGGAATCGCGCCCGCCACTTTTACGGTGTGAGAAGCATTGTTAGCAACTGCTTTAGCCAGCTCACCAGACAGTGCGGCTAGTTCAAAACCTCGTTGTTCGAACAGCTCTGCACCCAAGTGAAAAGGCACACACGCGTAGCTATTGGTGATTAGGATTTCAGCACCTGCATCGACAAAGTTTTGATGCGCTTGGCTAACAAATTCGGGTGCTTCAATCAGCGCTTGAGCACTCCAAAGCGGTTGAGAAAATGGCGCGCCAATTTCTTTGAGTTCTCGGCCCATGCCGCCATCAAGTATGGTTAGTGTTTTCATATTCAATACTATCTAAACAATTGCTGAAGTTCTGCCGCCACCATAGCAGACAACCTTGTCAGACAGAAGCCATCAAGCCAAGGTTCAACTATCGATGAGGGAGTTTCGTTATAAGCCGTCTAGCGGGCTAGTCGTGCCACTAAAGTGTTGCCCAATAACGTGAGTGTAAATCTGAGTTGTCTTAACATCACTGTGCCCCAGTAGCTCTTGAACCGTTCTGATATCGGAGCCTGACGTTAGAAGTTGCTTAATAAATTGATTGTATAAATAGGCTAGAGCATTGAGAGCTACCTTTTGAGTATTGATGGCTACTTTTTGTTGATTAGCTAAATGAGAAAGAAAGGAGACAACTTCAGCGGCATGCATCTGTTCAGGGTGTTTAAGCTTATGAAAATGAATGAAGTATTTTATCCAGTAACAATAGGCTTTGATTGTCTTGCGACTATAGCCTCGCATCGTCATATGTTCGCAAATTGCCTGCATGAATTGACTCGCCATATATTCCCCTCACAAAATCTGTACATACAGACAGTTTATTGCTTGTTGAATAATTAATGACTTAAAAAAGAGTGGTTTTTAACTCTGATTGAGCACGAATTTAACGAGAGGCTTATTTTAAATTATTGATTATACTGCAGATTTATGGGTGGTTAAGAATGAGGCCGAGCGTTACATAGTCGGCAATATGTGCTTGCACGTTTTCACACTTATTGTTTAGACCCACTTTTATATTAAATGCATAGCATTCAGTTGGTTATGAGTGACCTTTTTGATATGTTAAGCGGATGGATTCGTGCTTGCACAATATTAAAATGTTAGTTCTCACGGAGGAAATATGGAATTAAGATCAATTACAAGTTTTATAGCCAGATGCCATGAGCATTACACATCTTGTTCATTTTGTTTTATAGGCTTAGAAAACCAAGCGTCGCAGTTTATTAGTGCACCTAATAAAGAAGCGAGAATATTCTTTGGCGATACCCACCCTGATGAGGGGCTTCCTTACTCAAAGATACAAATTGGTAAGTTTATTGAATATGCTAGCTCAAATGGTAAGTTCACTGATGAATTAATAAAATCCACAATTACGTTTATATACTCTGAATGGGATGAGTACTATCGTCATGAGGTTGCTAAAGAAATTGGAGTACCAGCCAAATCAATCCGAAGTGATTTAATTGGTGACTTAAGACATATAAGAAATTGTATCGTTCATAATAAGTCTCAAATCACTAATCAATACAAAAAAATAAAGGTTCTCAACTGGGAGTTATCTGAAGGCAAGTTAATGATAACAAAGGACATGTTTAAAGAGTTAATTAAGCAAATTAATGAAATGACGGTTTACGTGAATGAAGAGAACTAACAAGAAATTTAAGAGTGATTCACAACGCTCGGCACTCTCACTTCAAGTCAGTTTAATGTTTATGGCACAATGCTTTAGGTAAGGTGTTAGCGTTGTTCACACCTTAATTTGGCGTTAGAACATAGTTTAAGTATAAAAGTAGGATATTAATGGAAATCGCAAGGTATATTCAGTTACCCCAATTTATTAGTTTGATCACCAAAGGTCTGTTTATCCCTAAAACATCACTATTTGAAGATGAATTAGAGGGACTTGCATCTGTTATGTTCAACTCTAACGGGCAGGGAATTGCCCCAAAAATGGAAAATGATTGGGCTAAAGAATGGATTTACACCAGTTGTTGGTATAAATCTACGGGCGAGTCTATGGCTATGTGGAACTTATATGGTTCAAATGCCGAGTCATTGATGATCAAAACAACAACAAAGAAGCTGCAAAGTCTCATTGAGCATTCGAAGAAATTCAAATCATACCCTTGTCGTTTAAACTTTGTGTCATATTTCAGCTTCTCTGAATATCCTAAGCCATTGTATGAAAAGGGCTGTGCTCGAGCTTCCTCAAGTGAGTGTTTACATTTGTTCGACTACAAACTTGATGATTTTTTCTATAAACACCCTGCGTATCGTCATGAGCAAGAAATTCGTTTGTGCGTTATCGATAAAACTGCTGTTGAGCCATACGAAAGAAATCGAAATTTTGGAATTACTTTGCCTGTTGGCACTGAGTTTATTGATGAAATTGTCTTTGCTCCCAATGCTACACCTTGGTTTAAAGATGTTGTTTATGAAATTATGTCAAAATACGGTATTGAAGCTTACATTGCAGATTCAGAACTAGACTGGCATAAAGAGCTGTTTAGTCCGCGCTCGCTATTGTTCTAACAAACGACTATGGCGT
>NZ_JBFRMS010000090.1:0-1169 GCF_041470505.1 Vibrio sp. 10N.261.55.C5 | reverse complement strand
TGAGTTAATCGAGAATAAAGCCTTATTCTCCAAGCGTTAACGGCACGATTTTAGTATAATCAATGCTATGAAAAAGACGCCAAATATCGACCCAGAAAGCCAAGATGTTGCCGAGCTACAAGCGATGGTAGCTGCTCTGATGTCGGAGAAAAATGAGTGGAAACAAGAGCGCCAATCGCTGCTTGAACAACTCAAACTCGCCTTCGACCGTCAGTTCGCGAAACGCTCGGAGGCATTAAAGCCTTACGATGAATCACAAGGTGACCTCTTCAACGAAGCGGAATGTGAAGCCGTTAAAGAAGACGAGGTTGAGGTGACAACCACGACCACAACGAAAAAGCGCGGTAAACGTAAACCTCTGCCTAAGACCTTGCCTCGTGAGGTTATCGAACTTGATGTAGACGACCATGAAAAGCAGTGCGCTTGCTGCAATCATAGCCTGCATAAAATCGGGGAAGACCGCAGCGAGAAGCTAGAGTTCACGCCAGCGGTACTCAAAGTGTTGGAATATGTTCGTCCTAAGTACGCTTGCCGCCAGTGCGAGAAAACAGGCGACAGCAGCCGAATCGTTCAGAAGCCATCCCCTCAGAGCCTCATCCCTAAAAGCTTCGCCACAGAAAGTTTGCTGACCAACATCATTCTTGGAAAATACCAATACGCGATGCCACTTTATCGTCAAGAATCGCTGTTTACCCAGTCGGGTATCGAGCTATCACGTACCACCATGGCTAGGTGGGTCATCCAAGTCAGTGAGAAGTTCGCCCCGCTGTATGCCGCCTTGAAAGAGCACCTACTTCAACAAGTGGTGGTTCAAGCGGATGAAACGCCGCTCAATGTGCTCAAAGAAGAGAAGCAGTGTTATATGTGGCTCTACTGCTCAGGCGCTGACTCACCCGAAGCGGCACTGCCGAATGTGAAAAATATTGCCTTGTACGACTATCAAAACAGTCGCGCGAGGGCGTGTCCCGTGGACTTTTTAGGTGACTACAACGGTTATCTACAAACCGATGGCTACGCGGCTTATGATGGACTTCATCACGTCACCAAGGTAGGGTGCTTAGCGCATGCTCGTCGCAAGTTCATGGATGCGAAGAAGCTTCAAGGGAAAGGTAAATCAGGCAAGGCTGATAAGGCGCTGGCTAAAATCCAAAAACTCTACGGGATAGAAT
>NZ_JBFRMS010000089.1:0-6680 GCF_041470505.1 Vibrio sp. 10N.261.55.C5 | reverse complement strand
TGGGTTCATGGGGCGTTTACTGTCCTCCGACAACAATGGCTAGATATAGAGCGAGCATAGGGTCAGATAGAGTTTAAAAGTAGGTAGTGGTTAGGGGGGAATTGGTGATCTTAATTACACATCCCTGTGTAACGTATTTTGAATGTCAGCTGGCTTTAAAGAGCTTCATAAATTGACTAAAGCGTGGAATCAGGTTTTGCACAGTCGGCGCATCGGGAATCTCATTTACAAAAATCATAAAGCGCTGTGCTTTACTTTTATCACCTTGAGCAGTCCCTGCTAGTATTGCTTGAGCTAAAATTACATGCTCAGCGGTAACGTCCTTATTCGAAAATTCGTGAATCAACATAGAAAATCCTAACAAGTATAAATACGGATATAATAATACAATATATTGATGTTTATATCGATAGCTTATGGCATTCATCAATGTCAGATTTGTGTAAAAACAAGGCAGTGATGTGCACCATCAATACTGGACAGTGAGCTTAGTGACTTTCCATACTTATGCTAATTCGTGATTTGCTAATACTTGGTTCTTCGAAACTCATTTATGTCCAAGAATGAGTTACGATTTCAACAAGTCGGCTTGTACGATCTAGTCGTGACTAACAAGCCGATGTGTAAGATCTAATATGAGTTACTACAGTTTAAGTGAACGCTGCAATAACCCTCTGCTTAAATTGACCTAATCTCAGCTCATCCAAAGCTAAAGTGAGTCCTACATTATTTGAGTTGATAACATCTGAAGCTTCTCCCCAATTAAGTAGGCTTGGGTGAGGTCGATCAGATTGAACGCTTCCCGACACGGTACTCGGTGTCAGGTGCTTTTCATCAGTAGCGCTCGGCACATTATTCTCTTGTTTAATGTAAAAGCAGCTATCAGGAATATCCTGCTCAATTCTTTCAGCAAACCCAATCAAATTTTCTTCAGCGAAGGTATACAACCATGCTTCTTGGTTGGGTGAATCATTAACTCTCAATATCCTTCCAAGCACTTGCCTGAAGTACAGTTCCGTTTTTACCGAGCTCATATGACAACAAACCTGAAGCCGAGGGATATCCGTTCCTTCACTTATCATCCCAACACTAACTATCCACTGAACCGTTGAGTGACGAAAGGACTCAATTTCATGTAACGGATTATCATGATGATAAGTCACTATGCATGCTGATTGATTAAAGTGCTCAACAAGTCGCTTTTGAATGTCTTTAGCGTGCTTAATAGAAGAGGCGACCACCAAGCCTCCAGCACTTGGGGACTCTTCCCTTATCTGCTCTAACTTTTGGCAGCCGCTATTTAGTATGTAATTCATAGCATCTTCGTTGTGGATGACGCTTTGATAAGAGACATCGGATTGTTTAAGGCAATCAAGAATAGAGGCGAAGTGTTGATTGTCACTGCTAGCCTTAACGCTCAGGTGTTCATTATCGATTAAAACGATTTTAGGGCGGCGGCATACCTTATCTTCAACTGCCTGTTGCAAGCCGTATTGATAATCGCAAACAACCTTGCCTTCAGGATCAGAATACTCAGCCATGACGATCGGTAGTCGGTCAGAACGCCAAGGCGTGCCCGACAGCGCCAGAGTGTAACGAGCAAAGCCTTGGATCTTAGAAACAATTTCTAGCCCCCATGAATTTGACCGCCCCTCGTCATCAAACGAACAATGGTGGATCTCATCAAATATGACTAAAACTCGATATTTGCTGACGGTGTACCAAAAGTTTTCATCCAAAAAACGGATTGATTGGTAGGTGTAAGAGCCTCCAAGAGAACCCAAACCTCCATTAAAGGAACATTCGAGCTTCCATGAAAAGGTCTTTTGCATCCCTTCAGCAACAGTCAGAGAGGGCGAGAAGCACAGCACTAAGTCAATCATGCCTATTTCAAATAACCGACTCGCAACCTCGGCGGCCATAACGGTTTTACCCGCTCCAGGAGTCGCTTGGCAGAAGAAGTGTGAATGCTTGTTTGAAGTGAATTTCTCGACAGCTTGATCTGCACACTCGGCTTGCCATGCTCTTAACATTGAGGAGCCTTACTTTGGGCGACTTGCATCCAGTTGGTTAGTGCATTAATTCT
This sequence comes from Vibrio sp. 10N.261.55.C5, assembly GCF_041470505.1. Classification (NCBI taxonomy): domain Bacteria; kingdom Pseudomonadati; phylum Pseudomonadota; class Gammaproteobacteria; order Vibrionales; family Vibrionaceae; genus Vibrio; species Vibrio sp. 10N.261.55.C5. The sequence continues at coordinate 4,594 of NZ_JBFRMS010000089.1, read as the reverse complement.
GCCTAATAGCTTGGCTGAGCGTTCTCTTGCTGCATTAAATAGCGGCTGCATATCTTGCTTGTTGTTTGGGAAACGCGCTAACAACGATTGGTATTCCTCAATCTCGCCTAGAGTAATCGCCAGCTCACCTTCATGCTGTTTCTTCTCTCGCTCTAGTGCATTTAGAGAGCACTCTGGAATTTGAATATCCGTTGAGTCGACCTTAGCTTTCCTATTTCGACCCGATCTAGGCTCAATTGTGAGCGCTTTGAATTCGTTAGTTTGATGGTAGCGTTTGTCTCTGCGAACCCCAATAACAGAAAGCCAGCCTTTCTCCTCAAAAGATAGAAGTTGCTTATAAACATACTTTCGAGCGTCGTCCTTACTCGAGAAGGTTGAAGCACTGTTTAGCAAAGCATCCCTAGCGTCTGTGACGGAGAAATTATCCATCCCTTTCTCAATCAATAGGTTAAACATGTGAGGGTTAATTCTGGTTACTTTCTTCATGTGACTCTTACAGGTAATAAAAACTTAGGATTGCTAAGTATACAAAAATCAGTAAAACTTAGACAATCTAAGTTATCTAAAGGTTGAAAAGAAATGTGTAAGTGCAAAAAGACAACCCCATCCCTGCGAGGCTCAAAGCTGCGCGTAAAAAAGCCAAGATCACCCAAAAAGATTTAGGGGTGAAAATTGGTATGGAGCAGAGTTCTGCTAGCGGTCGTATGAATCATTACGAGAAAGGCAGGCATGTACCCGATATTGGTACGCTTGAACGTATGGCTGAAGAATTAGATGTGCCGCTAAACTACTTTTTCTGTAGGAGCGAATTGAGCGCTGAGCTAGCGTGCGCCATTGATAAAATGAGTGATGAAGAGAAGGCGGTGTTATTGGCTAAATTAGAGTCTTAATCGTTGTGCATCAACAAACCTCTTAAACCTTTAGGGCGCTTTTGCTTAGTAGCATGCTTAATGGAATAGCATCAGTAAAACGAGGGGCGAGAATCTTATCTTCTGAAGTAATCGCTCTCGTATTATAGGCTGAACTTGTATCAAGTTGGTCTAACTTCAGCTCCTCTAGCAAACATTCAAATGGATTGTCTAGATAAGGAAACTTCAGAGCAAATGTACTCGCGAGTATCTCCTTATCCACGGTACTTTTATTCTCTTTAAGACTCATAATCATGGCATCTTTCAAAAAGTGCTTGAGCCTTCGACACTCTCCACGACACATTGAAAACAAAGGGTAAAGAATTTCATTCTTAGTCAATACCGGCGTTTCCTCGTATCCCATTCTGGAAGCTAGTCCAGCCACAAATTTAGCAAAGTGTAGCTTCTGTTCGGAATCAATACTGTATTGAGTGTTGGTATTTTTCGAAGCGCTTTCAACCTTGAGTAATTTAAAGTAATTGATTTCTCTGCGCCAACTCAATCGAGAGTTCCACTGTGATTCCTTAGCGATAATATCGGCATAGGGCATTCCAACTAATACAAATGATACACATGCTTCCTCACTAATATATTTGAATGTATTCGCAATGGTCTGTCGTTCATCTGCTGTAGAAAACTCCACAAGCTCTTGAATTTCATTAACAATGATGAGCTCGACAGATTTACGTTTTAGCTGAGTGACCACTCCTTTAGCAAGTGCTATTTCATTCCTCTTTCGCACTGAGCGGCCTCCTGATTCTAAGTCCAGATCAACGAGAAATTGAGTTAGAGTATTTTGTTCATTTACTCGGCTAGGAATTCTGGTACTTAGGACTGTTTGCTTGGACCAACTCGATCCTGTCTTAAAGCGTGAAAGATAGTTATTGATCAAAGCGGTTTTTCCACTTCCAGACTCACCGGTTAATAAGAATGACTCAGGTTCACCGCCTAGTAATTGATTAAAGCGAAGTTGGTCAAGTATCGAATAGATCTCCGTAATTTCGGGGTACTCAATAAAACAATTATCGTAGGCTTTCAATTGTTCACACTGCATGGAAGTAAAATTCACGATTAGTAGCCCTCTATCTCTTCAAGATCATCATCGTCCAATGATAGTTGAGTACTAACAACGTTTAATGCTGAATTACTGCTTTCATTTTTTCTAACGATTGAGCCAGATCCTTCCGTGCCAACATCTCTGTATTTTGCAATCTTAGAAGTATTCCCTGTTTTAGGTTGGGTGAGCTTTTTGTTTTTAGAACTACGCATTCTCTCTGCTTCCCCTTCAATAAGAGCTTCCATATAGAGATAGGTATCGGCTAAAGACTCTTCATTGACGAGGCTTCGGGTATTCAACCTGCGCACTCTTTGAATTCGCTCATGTTCGAACAACGAAAGTCCATTGGTATACCCACTGTTATCAACCGCTGGGACTCTTATGTATTTCTTTTCTGATTCAAGAAAAACGTAGATAGCGCTTATATCCGACGGATCGGTTTTTGTCCTGACGAAGAGTTTCCCTTGTGAATTAACCGAATTGTATTTTCGATACTCTATGAGCTCATCCGATTGATAGCGCAAATTGTGCAACCTTATCCCAGCGATCCCTATCGTCCGGTGCCTTAACAACCCCAACTCAATACGTAACTCGGCCGCAGCTTGTCCTTGGTAGAAATTTGGAAGCCATTTCGATTCATTCCACTTATGATAAGGAACATTCCTTTCTCGACTATCAGAGTCCATGTGATAGCGGTCGATAACCCATTTATGTATTAACTCCATAAATACAGAAACTCTAACGGCAGACTCTTTTTTAGGATCGTAATCTTTAAGCTGAGTGGGGTTTGTGAATGTTTTTCCAGGCAGAGCGTTAACCAACCCCTTGTTTAGTTGATCAAATAACTTTTCTATACCGGTCTTTCTCCACGGTTTGGCAGCTTGGCTGTATTGAATATCCGACACCAAAGGTCTCAAAGAGTCCTCTAGGCTATCACTCCAAAACTCGGCACCATTATCAACGACCAGATAGTCTATTTTTCCATGACATGGCCAATCATTTGTTATTGAGGGATATTTTTCGCTTACCCAGTGCTTGTCTAGCAAAGTACTTAATAGTGCTTTTCTGACGGAATCAAAACTAGGCTCTCTAAAGTTAACGCTGAAGCCGACGATGCACTTACTAAACCTGTCATAGAGCATGGTTAGATATGGGCGACCTAATGGAATATCCAATTCATCATCAATCAGTATGACAGGGACTGGAGTATGGTCAATTTCAACGTACTCCATCGGTTTCGTCGCCTCTATTTGCTGGCCTACAGAACGAAACTCTCTATCTGCATATCGCTTTCCATACCTTTCCACTGCAACATCATAGGGTGGTAAACTATTCACTCTGTCATAAAATGCTCTTTGGCTAATTCGCTTGATTTTGCCTTCGACTATTTCTTGGTTGGCTTTAATTACTCGGCTTTTGTAATAGCGGTAAGCCTCTGCAACGCTTAAACGCTCTTTAGTCAGGTATTTTTTTTCAATCGCTTCATCAATGAGCGACTGTGAATCTGTATGAACGGTTCTATTTCCTTTTTGGGCGTGTTTAGGAATGAGCGAAAGAACGGCTCTCCCTGATTCAAAATACATTTTCTTCCAGCCGGCAAGAACTCGCCAACTCGGTGGAGATAGCCCTAGCTCTTGTTCAACCTGATTTAAAATCGGTACAAGATTTTTTTCTGTCCACCCACCTTTTAGACGTTTTTCAGTAAATTGAATGACTTTAAGACGTCGTAATACTTCTTGTTGAGTTTTTACAGGATAGGTATCAATGGAAGGGAGATACGATTTATCTTCTTCAAATAAATCACTCGGTATTTGGGTTACTAATTCCGCTTCGTTGGCAGAAGCTTCCATTTCATCAATGAAACCAAAAACGTCATCAAAATCTGACGTCATACCTAACACCAAACGTAGCTATTCAAACCAAAATCAGAGCTTCTAATATCAGTATTAACTCTCCCTGACGATAGCCAACAGAGTGTTGATATCAGAGTTTCATGCTCAGACAGTCCTAAGTGGTCGGAGATTTCGCGTAATTGTACTTTCTGTCTACGTTGTATAAATCCGAGAACAGACTTTTGCGCTTTAGTGATGGAATGCAAACCAGAGTAACGATGTAACAGCTTTAAGTTACTAAATATTGGGTCAATACGAATTTGTTTCTCTGTCACTAAAACAAGGCGTTTTCCTTGTTCTTCTAGTGCTACTCGCTGTTTTTCAGCAAATCGGAGCCTGAAGTCTGGTTTTAAAATCTGGCTTGAGTGCTTAATCTCAACAAGAGTAGATTGGTCGTTATGATTATCGGCTAAAAAATCTGGCGTATAACGACACTTGCGACCATTAAAGTAGTAATAAAAACCGTGTGGTTGAGATATGTACCCTTTAACATCAGGGTTATATTCGAGATGGAAACAAAAATCGAACTCTAAAACAGAGAGAGTGCGAACAACAGCATCATTTTTCAAGCTCATGAACTTGCAGATGTTGTGAACGTGAGAGGATTTTTTGGTTTGGTCGAACATAGTGCGCATCACTTTTGTTGTAAACCTACGACAAAAAATAGACTATGCTGACTTATAGTGCAAATTTGCTAACTTCTTTGCAATTTATGCTAAGTTAGTTTGCAAACATCA
>NZ_JBFRMS010000088.1:0-1426 GCF_041470505.1 Vibrio sp. 10N.261.55.C5 | reverse complement strand
TGAACTGACCCCCAATAGTTGGACACCAATTATTGGGGGTCTTTTTATGTCCAAATATAGCCGTGAGCTAAAATGTATCATTGCTAAGCAATACTTAGATGGCACGTCATCTCTCTATTTAGCAAAACAATATTCAATTTCTTCAAGGCAGATACGGTATTGGGCTCAAGTCTTTGCCATCCATGGTACTGATTCATTTTTACCAACTAAGCATGCCGCGACTGCTCAAACAAAACGAAAAGCATTGAATTTAATGTGGACGAATGAATGGTCTCTCACGCACACTAGCGCTGTATTAAACCTCTCATCCCCTGGGATACTCTCTGTCTGGCTCAAAAGATTTAATGAGCTCGGTATCAAGGGGCTCAAAATGCGCCAGAAAGGAAGACCCTCAATGAAACAGCAACCTCAACGTACCACTAAGCCTGATAATGAAATGACACTTGAGGAGCTAAAAGAGGAGTTGGTCTACTTACGAACCGAGAATGCCGTTCTAAAAAAGTTGGAAGAGTTGGAGCAGGAAAAAAACCGTCGAACAAAGAAAAAGCGGTCATAGCTCTAACTCTTAAAGGCAAGTACCCGCTGAAGCACTTACTGCAGACTCTACAGCTGGCAAAAAGTGTCTTTTATTATCAAGCTCAAACAAACAAGCGCCCAAATAGCTACGAACGTGAGCTGCGGTTGATAAAGTCAATTTATCATGAACATAAGGGTCGATACGGCTACCGCCGTATTCACTTGGAACTAAAAAATCAGGGGTTCGTGCTTAATCACAAAACGGTTCAAAGGCTTATGGCTCAGCTCAACCTTAAATCGACGGTCAGGATTAAAAAGTATCGTTCATACCGAGGAGAGTCTGGAACAGCTGCTCCTAACCTGCTTGAAAGAGATTTTAGTGCGACTCAACCCGATGAAAAGTGGGTAACTGATGTCACGGAGTTCAAAGTCAAAGAGCAGAAAGTATACTTGTCTCCCGTGGTCGACTTGTTTACTCAGGAGGTAGTTGCTTATAGAGTGGCCAAAAATGCCTGCTTGCCGCTTGTCACGGATATGCTAACGGAAGCCATATCAAAGCTCAAACCCAACTCAAAGCCAATTATACATAGCGATCAAGGTTGGCAATATCGTCATCGACAGTATCAGAAAAAGGTAGCGGAGAGTGGGTTAACACAAAGCATGTCGAGAAAAGGTAACTGCTTGGATAATGCGGTTGCTGAAAACTTTTTTGCTTTACTCAAAACAGAGATGTATCACAACCAAAGCTTTGAAGATGCAGATGCTCTGATAGAGCAAATTAAAGAATACATCGAGTACTACAATACCAAACGTATAAAAGTGAAACTAAAAGGCCTGACTCCGATAGAATATCGAACTCAGGCCTTGAAAGCCGCTTAACAGAAATGTCCAACTTTACGGGGTCACTTCA
>NZ_JBFRMS010000087.1:0-14283 GCF_041470505.1 Vibrio sp. 10N.261.55.C5 | reverse complement strand
ACGAGATACGAGATACGAGACATTTTTGAAAATTGGAGCAGATAAGACAAGCAAAAAGTGCCAAACATCATGGTGCAATTTCTATTATCTTTTCCTTGTTCTACAGACACAAAAAAGCCGAGCTAATGCTCGGCTTTTGTATTAAGAATCTAGTATAGATTACTCAGCAGCTTCTTCAGCAGCTGGGCGGTCTACAAGCTCAATGTAAGCCATTGGAGCTTTATCACCAGTACGGAAACCACATTTAAGAATGCGAGTGTAACCACCTTGGCGAGCCGCGAAACGCGGGCCTAGTTCATTAAATAGTTTTGCCACAACTTCGTTATCACGAGTGCGAGCAAATGCAAGACGACGGTTAGCAACACTGTCTGTCTTAGCTAGGGTAATCAATGGCTCAATTACGCGACGTAGTTCTTTTGCTTTAGGCACGGTAGTTTTAATAACTTCGTGACGAACAAGAGAGCTAGCCATGTTGCTGAACATCGCTTTGCGATGACTGCTGTTGCGGTTGAGTTGACGACCACTTTTACGATGGCGCATGACCTAATCCTTCTAACTTTTCGATTAATCTTCAGCGATTGACGCTGGTGGCCAGTTTTCTAGACGCATGCCTAGAGAAAGACCACGTGAAGCAAGCACATCTTTAATCTCTGTAAGAGATTTCTTACCAAGGTTTGGCGTTTTAAGTAGCTCAACCTCAGTGCGCTGTACAAGATCACCGATGTAGTGAATCGCTTCTGCTTTCAAACAGTTAGCAGAGCGAACTGTTAGTTCAAGATCGTCTACAGGACGTAGTAGGATAGGATCGAATTCTGGCTTCTCTTCCTTCTCCTCAGGTACACGTACATCACGAAGATCTACGAACGCATCCAATTGTTCAGCTAAAATAGTAGCTGCACGACGGATTGCTTCCTCAGGTTCTAGAGTACCGTTCGTTTCCATATCGATAACAAGCTTGTCTAAATCAGTACGTTGTTCTACACGTGCCGCTTCTACAGCGTAAGCGATTTTATCAACCGGGCTGTAAGTAGCGTCAACTAGTAGACGACCGATAGGACGCTCATCTTCTTCAGTATGGATACGAGCTGAAGCTGGAACGTAACCACGACCACGTTCTACTTTGATACGCATAGCGATCTCAGCGTTGTCATCCGTTAGGTGACAAATTACGTGCTCAGGGTTAGCGATCTCTACATCACCATCGTGGGTGATGTCACCTGCAACAACAGGGCCTGAGCCTGATTTGTTCAGTGTAATAAACACTTCATCTTTGCCTTCAGCAACGCGTACAGCCAAACCTTTAAGGTTTAGAAGGATTTCCAGGATATCTTCCTGAACGCCTTCTTTAGTGCTGTATTCGTGTAGCACACCTTCAATTTCAACTTCTGTTACGGCACAACCCGGCATAGAAGATAGAAGAATGCGGCGAAGAGCATTACCTAGAGTGTGGCCGAAACCGCGCTCTAATGGCTCAAGAGTTACTTTCGCGTGTGTCGTATTGATCTGTTCAATGTCAACAAGACGCGGCTTAAGAAATTCTGTTACAGAACCCTGCATTGTGTCCTCTCTTTTTTTAACCTTACTTAGAGTAAAGTTCGACGATCAAGTGTTCATTGATGTCAGCTGATAGGTCAGAACGCTCAGGCATACGCTTGAATGTACCTTCCATTTTGCCAGCATCTACTTCAATCCAAGTTGGCTTTTCACGTTGTTCAGCAACTTCTAGAGCCGCTTTAATACGAGATTGCTGTTTAGCTTTCTCGCGGATAGAAACAACGTCGTTTGCCGCTACTTTGAAAGAAGGAACGTTTACAACTTTACCGTTAACTAGAATAGACTTGTGGCTAACTAGTTGACGAGATTCAGCACGAGTAGCGCCAAAGCCCATACGGTAAACTACGTTATCAAGACGACCTTCAAGAAGCTGAAGCAGGTTTGCACCTGTGTTGCCTTTAAGACGTGCAGCTTCTTTGTAGTAGTTGCGGAATTGTTTTTCTAGAACGCCGTAGATACGACGAACTTTTTGCTTCTCACGAAGCTGAACGCCATACTCAGATAGACGACCGCGACGAGCGCCGTGTACACCTGGTGCGTTATCAATTTTACACTTGGTATCGATCGCACGGACACCAGACTTAAGGAATAAGTCAGTACCTTCGCGACGGCTAAGCTTAAGCTTAGGACCCAAATATCTTGCCATGATCTTTCTCCAATATTCCTAGAAACGAAACTTAAACGCGACGTTTCTTAGGTGGACGACAACCGTTATGAGGGATTGGTGTCGCATCAACAATGTTAGTGATACGGAAACCAGCAGCGTTCAGTGCACGAACAGTAGATTCGCGACCTGGACCTGGACCCTTAACCATAACTTCCAAGTTCTTTAGGCCATATTCTTTAGCCATTTCACCACAACGCTCAGCTGCAACTTGTGCTGCGAACGGAGTAGATTTACGAGAACCACGGAAACCTGAACCACCTGCTGTAGCCCATGCAAGAGCGTTGCCTTGACGGTCAGTGATAGTTACGATTGTGTTGTTGAAAGAAGCATGAATGTGCGCTACGCCATCAGCTACTTGCTTGCGTACGCGCTTACGCGCGCGAGTTGGTTGTTTTGCCATTGTACTCTACCTTATCCGACTATTTCTTGATCGGCTTGCGCGGACCCTTACGGGTGCGAGCGTTGGTTTTAGTACGCTGTCCACGTAGTGGTAGACTGCGACGATGACGAAGACCGCGGTAACAGCCAAGGTCCATAAGACGCTTGATGTTCATCGATACTTCACGACGTAGATCACCTTCTACAGTGTACTTAGCTACACCATCACGCAGTTGATCGATCTGCTCTTCAGTTAGTTCACTGATCTTAGCATCTTCAGCAATACCCACTTCAGCTAGAATAGCTTGAGAGCGAGTTTTACCGATACCGTAGATTGCAGTAAGTGCAATTACAGAATGCTTATGATCAGGAATGTTAATGCCGGCTATACGGGCCATTATTCACTCCTAAGGGGTTCATAAAAGAATTATCCGCAGCAAAGCCCGTTATGGATACGCTGCGGCATACTACTTCTTTTGCACGCAAAAGGTAGGCCGAGGAATATACTCGACTCTACCTTGTATTTCAAGTAAAAATTTCTGCTAATTAGCCTTGGCGTTGCTTATGCTTTGGCTCACTGCAAATCACGCGAACGACACCGTTACGCTTGATAACTTTACAGTTACGGCAGATTTTTTTAACGGAAGCACGAACTTTCATTGCTAAACTCCGTAAATGGAATCGAAATTGTTACCACCGAATTAACGGCCGTAACCCTTCAGATTCGCTTTCTTTAACACAGAATCATACTGTTGTGACATCAGATGAGTCTGTACCTGTGCCATGAAATCCATGATAACTACCACTACGATTAGTAGTGATGTGCCGCCAAAGTAGAAACGAACGTTCCACGCGACCATCATGAACTCAGGAATCAGACATATAAAAGTAATGTATAGAGCGCCCGCAAGGGTTAGTCTAGTCATCACTTTATCGATATATTTCGCTGTCTGCTCACCTGGGCGGATACCGGGTACGAATGCACCAGACTTCTTCAAGTTATCAGCTGTTTCACGTGGGTTAAACACCAACGCTGTATAGAAGAAACAGAAGAAGATTATAGCTGCTGCATAAAGCATTACATACAAAGGTTGACCTGGGCTAAGAGCTAATGACACGTCAGTTAACCAACCGAACGCGCTGCTTTCACCATTTTGACCAAACCACTGCGCTAATGTTCCTGGGAACAAAATAATACTTGATGCGAAAATCGCTGGAATAACACCTGCCATATTAATCTTAAGAGGCAAGTGAGAGCTTTGTGCTGCAAAAACTTTACGACCTTGTTGACGTTTCGCATAGTTAACGACGATACGACGTTGACCACGTTCCATGAAAACTACGAAGTAAATAACAGCAAAAGACAATACAGCAATCAACAGCAGAAGAAGCACATGCAATTCACCTTGACGCGCTTGCTCGATTGTTTGACCGATTGCAGAAGGCAATCCAGCAACAATACCTGCAAAAATCAGAATGGAAATACCATTACCGATTCCTCGCTCAGTGATTTGTTCACCTAACCACATTAAGAACATGGTACCAGTTACTAAACTCACGGTAGCAATAAGCGTAAACATGGTTTGGTTGATAACAACCAGATTGTCGACCATGTTTGGTAAGCCTGTTGCGATACCAATAGCTTGGAATGTTGCAAGTACAAGCGTGCCGTAGCGTGTATATTGGCTTATCTTACGACGGCCTGCTTCACCCTCTTTCTTGAGTTCCGCTAACGCTGGATGAACTACAGTTAGCAATTGGACTACGATCGATGCCGAAATGTACGGCATGATACCCAATGCTAATATAGATGCACGCTCAAGAGCACCACCGGAGAACATGTTAAACATTTCTACGATGGTACCTTTTTGCTGATCGAACAAATCGGCAAGTACAGCTGCGTCAATACCAGGGATCGGCACAAAAGAGCCGGCTCGGAATACTAAAAGTGCACCAATTACGAATAATAAGCGCGACTTTAGTTCACTTAAGCCGCTCTGAGCACTACGAAAATCTTGTCCTGGTTTCTTAGCCATCTGTACCTCGTTCCTCGAGATTATTCCTCGATTTTACCGCCTGCAGCTTCGATTGCAGCTTTAGCGCCTTTAGTCACGCGTAGACCTTTAACAGTCACAGCTTTGCTTAGGTCACCAGAAAGAACGATCTTAACAAACTCGATGTTCTTAGTGATAACGTTAGCAGCTTTAAGGCTGTTAAGATCAACTACGTCACCTGTTACTTTCGCTAGCTCAGCTAGACGAACTTCAGCAGACACTAGGCTCTTACGAGAAGTGAAACCGAATTTAGGTAGACGTTGTTTTAGAGGCATTTGACCGCCTTCAAAACCTGGACGAACAGAGCCGCCAGAACGTGACTTTTGACCTTTGTGACCGCGGCCACCTGTTTTACCAAGGCCAGAACCGATACCACGACCTACACGCTTCTTAGAAGGTTTAGAGCCAGCAGCCGGTGATAGAGTATTCAAACGCATTCTGATTACTCCTCAATCTTAACCATGTAGTAAACCTTGTTGATCATACCGCGTACGCACGGTGTATCTTCAAGTTCTACTGTATGGTTGATGCGACGAAGACCTAGACCTTTAAGACACGCTTTGTGCTTAGGTAGGCGACCAATTGAGCTTTTAGTTTGAGTTACTTTAATAGTTGCCATCGTGTGCTTACTCCGAAATAGATTCAACAGTTAGACCACGTTTAGCAGCAACCATTTCTGGTGACTTAACGTCTACTAGAGCACCAATCGTTGCACGAACGATGTTGATCGGGTTCGTTGAACCGTATGCTTTAGAAAGTACGTTATGTACGCCCGCAACTTCAAGTACAGCACGCATTGCACCGCCGGCAATAACACCTGTACCTTCTGCAGCTGGCTGCATGTAAACTTTAGAGCCCGAATGACGACCTTTCACCGGGTGGTGAAGAGTGCCTTCGTTAAGCGATACTGTAACCATGTTACGGCGCGCTTTTTCCATTGCTTTTTGAATCGCAGCAGGTACTTCACGAGCTTTGCCGTAACCGAAACCTACGCGACCGTTACCGTCACCAACTACTGTTAGTGCAGTAAAGCTCATGATTCGACCACCTTTAACCGTCTTAGATACACGGTTAACTGCGATCAGCTTTTCTTGCAAATCATTAGCTTGTTGTTGTTCTTTAGCCATCTTCCAACCCTACCTTAGAATTTCAGACCAGCTTCGCGAGCAGATTCTGCTAGCGCCGCTACTCGACCGTGGTATTGGAAACCAGAACGATCAAATGCAACTGAAGCTACGCCTTTTTCAAGAGCGCGCTCAGCAACAGCTTTACCAACTGCTTTAGCTGCATCAACGTTACCAGTGTTCTTAACTTGCTCACGGATCGCTTTTTCTACAGTAGAAGCAGCTGCGATAACCTCAGAGCCGTTTGCCGCGATAACTTGTGCGTAAACATGGCGAGGAGTACGGTGTACTACCAGGCGAGTTGCACCAAGTTCTGCAATCTTACGACGTGCACGTGTAGCACGACGGATGCGAGATGCTTTCTTATCCATAGTGATACCTTACTTCTTCTTAGCTTCTTTAGTACGCACATTTTCATCTGCGTAACGAACACCTTTGCCTTTGTAAGGCTCAGGAGCACGGTAAGAACGAATGTCAGCCGCAACTTGACCTACTACTTGCTTATCGCAACCAGTAATGATGATCTCAGTTTGGCTAGGGCACTCAGCTTTAATACCTTCAGGTAGAGCGTGCTCTACTGGGTGAGAAAAACCAAGAGTTAGAGCTACAGAGTTGCCTTTCATAGCAGCACGGTAACCAACACCCTTAAGAGTTAGCTTCTTAGTGAAGCCCTCAGTAACACCCACAACCATGTTATTAACTAGAGCGCGAGCTGTACCAGCTTGTGCCCATGCGTTAGTAACACCTTCTTTCGGACCGAAAGTTAGGTTGGTTTCTTCCTGTGCAATAACTACGGCGCTGTTAAGAACGCGAGTAAGCTCACCTTTGCTACCTTTTACAGTAACTTCTTGGCCGTTTAGTTTCACCTCTACGCCAGCTGGAATAGCGACAGGTGCTTTAGCAACACGAGACATAATCTACTCCTTAAGCTACGTAACAGATGATTTCACCGCCAAGACCTGCTTTACGAGCAGCACGGTCAGACATCAGACCCTTGGAAGTAGAAACAACTGCAATACCAAGACCACCCATCACTGTAGGTAAAGAGTCTTTATTTTTATAAACTCTTAGACCAGGACGTGATACACGCTTGATTTGCTCGATTACAGGTTTAGCTTGGAAGTACTTAAGAGTAACTTCTAGCTCAGGTTTTGCTTCGCTGTTAACAGCGAAGTCTACGATGTAACCTTCAGCTTTAAGTAATGCAGCAATTGCAACTTTAAGCTTTGAAGAAGGCATTTTTACAGCAACTTTGTTTGCTGCCTGACCGTTACGAACTCGGGTCAGCATATCCGAAATCGGATCTTGCATGCTCATAAGATTTACTCCAAATGATTAAGTGGCAATTACCAGCTAGCCTTACGAAGACCCGGAATCTCGCCTTTCATGCAAGCTTCACGAACCTTAATGCGGCTTAGACCGAATTTACGTAGGTAACCGTGTGGACGACCAGTTTGGTTGCAACGGTTGCGCTGACGTGATGCACTTGAATCACGTGGAAGAGATTGCAGTTTAAGAACCGCATTCCAACGATCTTCTTCAGATGCGTTTACATCGCTAATGATAACTTTTAGCGCAGAACGCTTTTCAGCGAACTTAGCTACTAGTTTTGCACGTTTAGCTTCACGTGCTTTCATTGATTGTTTAGCCATAACAGTAACCCTACCCTTACTTACGGAATGGGAAGTTAAAGGCAGCCAGCAGAGCTCGGCCTTCCTCATCGGAACCCGCAGAAGTCGTGATAGTGATATCAAGACCGCGGACACGATCGACTTTATCGTAGTCGATTTCCGGAAAGATGATTTGCTCGCGAACGCCCATGCTGTAGTTACCGCGACCGTCAAAAGACTTAGCGCTAACACCACGGAAATCACGTACACGTGGAAGTGCGATAGAGATTAAACGCTCTAAAAATTCCCACATGCGCTCACCACGCAAGGTTACTTTACAACCAATTGGGTAGCCTTCACGAATTTTGAAACCAGCTACAGATTTACGCGCTTTAGTGATAAGTGGCTTTTGACCAGAGATCGTTGCCATATCAGCTGCTGCGTTTTCTAGCAGTTTCTTATCGTTGATTGCTTCACCAACGCCCATATTTAGGGTGATTTTCTCAATCCTAGGGACTTGCATGACGCTTGTGTAGCTGAACTCTTTGGTAAGCTCAGCGACTACAGACGACTTGTAGTAATCATGCAGTTTCGCCATAGTAGAACTCCAAATTACTTCTAATTAGTTAGAAACAGTTTCGCCGTTAGATTTGAAGAAACGAACTTTCTTGCCATCTTCGATACGGAAACCGATACGGTCTGCTTTACCAGTAGCCGCGTTAAAAACAGCAACGTTAGAAGCATCAATAGCTGCTTCTTGTTCAACGATGCCACCTTGTTGACCTAGAGCCGGAACCGGCTTTTGGTGTTTCTTAACAAGGTTGATGCCTTCAACGATAACTTTACCAGTTGTCAGAACCTTAGTTACTTTACCTTTCTTGCCTTTATCTTTACCAGCAAGAATGATTACTTCGTCATTACGACGGATTTTAGCTGCCATATTGCCGCTCCTTACAGAACTTCAGGTGCTAGTGATACAATCTTCATGAATTTCGCGTTACGAAGTTCACGAGTCACAGGACCAAAGATACGTGTGCCGACTGGTTGCTCAGTAGTGTCATTTAACAATACACAAGCATTACTGTCGAAGCGAATGACAGAACCGTCTGGGCGACGAACGCCTTTACGGGTGCGCACTACTACCGCCTTCAGAACATCACCTTTCTTTACTTTACCGCGAGGAATCGCTTCCTTCACTGTAACCTTGATGACGTCACCGATATGTGCATAACGGCGGTGAGAGCCACCCAGAACCTTAATACACATTACCTTGCGCGCGCCAGAGTTATCTGCTGCGTCAAGTGTACTTTGCATCTGGATCATTGTTAGTGCTCCGCTAAATATTAAAACTAGACCCTCTCGGGTCGGGCTGCCTCTTTAAAAGGGACGCGAATTGTACCACCCTTTTTTTAAATTGGGTAGACAAAAAACAAGCGGCTCCAAAAAATTATTTGGAGCCGCTTATAAGTTATAGAATTACAAAGATTAAATCTTCGCTTTTTCTAGAACTTTAACCAATGTCCAAGACTTAGTCTTAGACAGAGGACGACACTCAGCGATTTCAACTTTGTCGCCTAGGCCACAAGTGTTGTCTTCGTCGTGTGCGTGTACTTTAGTCGTGCGTTTGATGAACTTACCGTAAATTGGGTGTTTTACAGTGCGCTCAATAGCAACAACGATAGACTTGTCCATCTTGTCACTTACTACACGGCCTTGCTGGATGCGGTTAGTTTCGCTCATTATGCGCCTGCCTTTTCAGTCAAAACAGTTTTCACACGTGCGATGTCACGGCGTACAGCTTTTAGAGTATGAGTTTGCTGTAGTTGACCAGTTGCAGCTTGCATGCGCAAGTTGAACTGTTCACGTAGCAAATTCAATAGCTCAGCGTTAAGCTCTTCAACGTTCTTTTCGCGTAGATCTTGTGCTTTCATCACATCACCTGCTTAGTTACAAAAGTAGTTTTAACAGGCAGTTTACGTGCCGCTAGGCGGAACGCTTCACGTGCCAACTCTTCAGGTACGCCATTCATCTCGTACATAACTTTGCCTGGTTGGATTTGAGCAACCCAGTACGCAACTGAACCTTTACCTTTACCTTGACGAACTTCAAGAGGCTTTTCAGTAATCGGCTTGTCTGGGAATACACGGATCCAGATTTGACCTTGACGCTTAATGTGACGTGTCATAGCACGACGTGCCGCTTCGATTTGACGTGCAGTCAGACGACCACGGCCAACAGCTTTAAGACCGAATTCGCCGAAGCTTACTTCAGTACCTTTAGCTAGACCACGGTTACGACCAGTCATAACCTTGCGGAACTTAGTACGTTTTGGTTGTAGCATCGTTC
Organism: Vibrio sp. 10N.261.55.C5; assembly: GCF_041470505.1. Classification (NCBI taxonomy): domain Bacteria; kingdom Pseudomonadati; phylum Pseudomonadota; class Gammaproteobacteria; order Vibrionales; family Vibrionaceae; genus Vibrio; species Vibrio sp. 10N.261.55.C5. The sequence goes on along the minus strand of NZ_JBFRMS010000087.1, from coordinate 4,550 downwards.
GACTCCTTACTTACGGCCTTTACGCTGCTTCTTAGGCTTATCGCCTTTTGGCTCTACTGCGTTAGCAGCTGGCATACCGCCTAGAATCTCACCTTTGAAGATCCAAACTTTAATGCCGATCACACCGTATTGAGTGTGAGCCGAAGAAGTTGCGTAATCAATGTCTGCACGTAGAGTGTGTAGAGGCACACGGCCTTCACGGTACCACTCAGAACGTGCGATTTCAGCACCGCCAAGACGGCCGCCTACTTGTACTTTGATGCCTTTAGCGCCTAGACGCATAGCATTTTGTACCGCACGCTTCATTGCACGACGGAACATAACACGACGCTCTAGTTGAGACGCGATGCTATCAGCTACAAGCTGACCATCTAGCTCAGGCTTACGTACTTCAGCGATGTTAATTTGCGCTGGTACACCTGCGATTTTAGCTACAGCTGCGCGTAGCTTCTCTACGTCTTCACCTTTCTTACCGATAACAACGCCAGGACGAGCAGTGTGAATAGTCACACGGATGCTCTTAGCTGGACGCTCGATAACGATACGAGATAATGATGCTTTTTGTAGTTCCTTTGTAAGGAACTGACGTACCTTGAAGTCGCCGTCTAGGTTGTCAGCGAATTCGTTGGTATTAGCAAACCATGTAGCATTCCAAGGCTTAACGATGCCAAGACGAATACCATTAGGATGTACTTTCTGACCCATTGCTTACTCTCCTAGTCTTTAGCGATCTGCTACAACAATAGTGATGTGGCTTGAACGCTTCAAGATACGATCCGCACGACCTTTAGCACGAGGCATAATACGCTTCATGATAGGGCCCTCATCTACGAAGATTTTAGCGACATTTAGATCGTCGATATCTGCACCTTCGTTATGTTCCGCGTTAGCGATAGCTGACTCAAGAACCTTCTTAACTAATACAGCAGCTTTTTTGTTGCTGAAAGTTAGAATTTCTAGAGCTTGGTCTACCGACTTACCGCGAATTTGGTCTGCAACTAAGCGAGCTTTCTGTGGAGAAATACGAGCAAAGTTATGTTTAGCTAAAGCTTCCATCATCTACTCCTTATTTCTTCTTAGCTTTCTTATCTGCAGCATGACCGCGATAAGTACGAGTTGGTGCAAATTCGCCCAGTTTGTGACCGATCATTTCTTCGGTAACGAAAACTGGAACGTGCTGACGACCATTATGGACAGCGATGGTCAAACCAATCATTGTTGGGATGATCATTGAGCGACGGGACCAAGTCTTAATAGGCTTTTTGTCTCCGCTTTCCACCGCTTTCTCTACCTTCTTCAGCAAGTGTAGGTCAATAAAAGGACCTTTCTTGAGAGAACGTGGCATGGCGATTCCTCTTTATAAATTATTTAGTGCGACGACGTACGATGTACTTGTCAGTGCGCTTGTTCTTACGAGTCTTGAAGCCCTTAGTAGGAACGCCCCAAGGAGAAACTGGGTGACGACCACCAGATGTGCGGCCTTCACCACCACCATGTGGGTGATCCACCGGGTTCATTACTACACCACGTACGGTTGGACGTACGCCGCGCCAGCGTGAAGCACCAGCTTTACCAAGTTCACGTAGCATATGCTCAGAGTTACCAACTTCACCGATCGTTGCACGACCTTCAGAAAGAACTTTGCGCATCTCACCAGAACGTAGACGGATAGTTACGTATGCACCATCGCGAGCGATGATTTGAGCATAAGCACCAGCCGAACGAGCTAGTTGAGCACCTTTACCAGGCTTAAGTTCAACACAGTGTACAGTAGAACCTACTGGGATGTTGCGCATCGGCAGAGTGTTACCTGCTTTGATTGCAGCATCTACGCCAGATTGAATCTGGTCGCCTGCGTTAACACCTTTAGGTGCAATGATGTAACGACGCTCACCGTCTGCGTACAGAACTAGAGCGATGTTAGCACTACGGTTTGGATCGTATTCTAGACGCTCAACTTTCGCTGGGATGCCATCTTTAGTACGTTTGAAGTCAATTACACGGTAATGGTGCTTATGACCACCACCGATGTGACGTACTGTAATACGACCGTTGTTGTTACGACCACCGTTCTTAGAGTTTTTCTCTAGAAGTGGTGCGTATGGCTTACCCTTGTGTAGGTCAGCGTTAACAACTTTAACGACGTGACGACGACCAGGGGAAGTCGGCTTACATTTAACAATAGCCATTTTTACTACTCCTGTTATTCCGCGCCGCCAACGAAGTCAAGATCTTGACCTTCTTTCAAAGTAACGTAGGCTTTCTTAACGTCTGAACGACGGCCTTCACGCATACCTTGACGTTTGGTCTTACCCTTTAATACAAGAGTATTTACAGACTTAACTTCAACTTCAAATAGCTTTTCTACAGCTGCTTTGATCTCTTTCTTAGTTGCATCTTTAGCTACTTTGAAAACGATAGTGTTCGCTTTCTCAGCTGCCATAGTTGCTTTTTCAGAGATGTGCGGAGCACGTAGAACTTTTAAGATACGCTCTTCAGTGATCATGCTAGCATCTCCTCAACTTGCTTAACTGCGTCAGCAGTCATTAGAACCTTGTCGAAAGCGATTAGTGATACTGGATCAACACCAGCAACATCACGTGCATCTACTTTGTATAGGTTACGAGCAGCTAAGAATAGATTTTCATCTACTTCGCCAGTCACAATCAGAACGTCGCTTAGCTCAAGCTCTTTAAGCTTAGCTACAAGTTCTTTTGTTTTTGGTGCTTCTACAGAGAAGTTATCAACAACGATTAAACGCTCTTGACGAACTAGCTCAGAAAGAATGCTCTTCATAGCACCGCGGTACATTTTTTTGTTTACTTTTTGGCTGTGATCTTGTGGTTTCGCAGCAAAAGTAACACCACCTGTACGCCAGATTGGGCTACGAATTGTACCAGCACGTGCGCGGCCAGTACCTTTTTGACGCCATGGCTTAGCGCCACCGCCAGATACTTCAGAACGAGTCTTTTGAGCACGAGTACCTTGACGAGCACCTGCTGCATATGCAACAACTACTTGGTGTACAAGAGCTTCGTTGAAGTCACGTCCGAAAGTAGTCTCGGAAACAGTTAGTGCATCAGCACCTTTAACCATCAATTCCATTACTTACTCCTAGACGTTATGCTTTAACAGCAGGTTTTACGATCACGTTTCCGCCTGTTGAGCCCGGTACTGCACCTTTAATAAGGAGTAGATTGCGCTCAGCGTCAACACGTACGATCTCTAGGTTTTGAGTCGTTACACGCTCAGCACCCATGTGACCTGCCATTTTCTTGCCTTTAAACACGCGGCCTGGAGTTTGACATTGGCCAATTGAACCCGGTGCGCGGTGAGACAAAGAGTTACCGTGAGTCATATCTTGAGTAGAGAAATTCCAACGCTTGATAGCGCCTTGGAAGCCTTTACCTTTAGATGTACCAGTAACGTCTACTTTTTTAATTTCGTTGAAAAGTTCTACGTTTAGCTCAGCGCCAACTTCAAACTCTTCGCCGTTTTCTAAACGGAATTCCCAAAGACCGCGACCTGCTTCTACACCCGCTTTCGCGAAGTGACCAGCTTCAGGTTTAGTTACACGGTTAGCTTTCTTAGCACCAGTAGTTACTTGGATTGCTGCGTAGCCATCAGTCTCAAGAGTTTTAACTTGAGAAATACGGTTCGCTTCAACCTCAACAACAGTTACTGGGATAGAAACGCCTTCTTCAGTAAATACGCGGGTCATACCCACTTTACGTCCGACTAGACCAATCATTATTCTTATCTCCCTTAACCTAGGCTGATTTGAACATCAACGCCAGCTGCAAGATCAAGACGCATTAGAGCATCAACAGTTTTATCTGTTGGCTCAACGATGTCGATCAAACGCTTGTGAGTACGGATTTCGTACTGATCACGTGCATCTTTGTTGACGTGTGGAGAGGTAAGAACAGTGAAACGCTCTTTACGAGTAGGAAGTGGAATAGGACCACGAACCTGTGCGCCAGTACGTTTTGCTGTTTCAACGATTTCCGCAGTTGAAGCATCGATTAGCTTGTAATCAAACGCTTTAAGGCGGATACGAATACGTTGGTTCTGCATGAGACAGAGCTCCAATTATTAAAAATTACACAAACAATATCGCCACTCAAACCCGATAAAACGAGAGAATGCCGATTGATTTATGTGAAACCGTAGCACCCAAAATTAGGACGCATTGTCAGTTAACTTTTGAAGTAAACAAGAAGTTTACTATTTTTATTAACCGCGAACATAAGCTGAGTATACATTACTAGGTAAGACCTACTCCTCAGTGCTCATTGGTTCACAACCAGCGTTAGCCAGTGCGATGCATTATACAGATCACACTTTAGTATGCAAGTAGTGTTGGAAAAATAATCGCAATTTATTGGAAGTTGGTTTTGTATCGAGAGGGAAGAAGATAGATGGAAGGTAATATTTCTTTTGAGAAAACAAAAGGGAAGCCGAAGCTCCCCTTTTCAGATGCGTGCTCTTCTAATGAAGAGAGTGCAAAAATCTAAATGCTATTAAGCGAAGATTTTAGCTACAACACC
>NZ_JBFRMS010000086.1:0-3764 GCF_041470505.1 Vibrio sp. 10N.261.55.C5 | reverse complement strand
ACTACCTTGAAAAACACCGCATTGATGACCTGATGATTCAACCTTAGTTGAACTGCAGTTTTATTACCTTTAGAAGAGGGAGTGGCAGAAAAGTTACTCCCGTTTTTTTGTAAATAACAAGATTGATAGTCTCATAACTAAGGTTGTGTGCGTTAGTCAACGTTAATTATTGCCTTCTGTTCAAGAAGGTGAATGGTAGCGGATTAAGTAAGATTGCCAAAGCCAACTGTATAGCCTCAACTTTGGCAAATTAAAATACTTTTGACTAAGCTGTTGTCAGTAGGCGCGAGCAACGTTTCCTATATTAGTAACAACAAACGTTTTGCTAATGAAAGGTATAAATGCGGACTCGCCTTTTGTGATGGTTAGCTCTTCTCCAGTATGATGCTTAAACGTCGCACTACCATCAATTACAAACCAAATTTCTCCTCGATTTGGTGTTATTTCAGCACTATCCGCATCAGAGAATATTGAAAATGAGAAGTCTTCTACTGGAACTGGAAATTGCTGCTCTGCACCAATAAGTTTGGGTTGTGTCAAAATTTTTTCTTTTTCCAACGGCATAAATGTACATGCAGAGATAAGTTCCGGAACATCTATGTATTTAGGTGTTAACCCTCCTCTTAATACGTTGTCTGAATTTGCCATGATTTCTAAGGCCGTGCCCTTTACATAAGCGTGAGGGGTGCCTGAGTGTAAAAACATTGCTTCTCCCGGTTGTAGTAAAACAACATTAAGCAATAGCGGTGAAAGTAAACCTATGTCATCTGGATAGACTTCATTAAGATCTAGGATAAATTCTGCAAGAGAGTGGTTGCTTGTGTGTGCCCACGACAACAATTGGTTTATTGCTGTTAGTTTCGTTACTTCATCGAGAGTCATAAGCTCTTGAAATAGTATTTGTAAACTTTTGCTGTCAGGTAACTGTGTGTATTGCTGGATCAACTCTTCTATTGCATCAACCTTCACTTCTTTCAGTAAAGTAGCAATCTCGTCAAACTCTCTAAACCCGTTCATCGCAAGATAAGGTGTTAGTGCATAAACTAACTCTGGTTTGTGGTTGGGATCTTTATAGTTTCGGTTATAGGCATCAATTGCGATTCCTAAATCGTTTTCTTTTTGATAACCGATTTCCGCTTCCATTTTTGTTGGGTGTACTTGAATTGAAAGGGCTTTCTCTGCTGCCAAAACCTTGAAAAGAAAGGGCAATTCACCAAATCTTTGAGATGTATTTGTACCTATCAAGGCTTCAGCGTTGTTGTTTATAGCTTCGTGTAAGGGCGTTGCTTTTCCTTTCCACGTAATCACTGAACTAGCTTTTGGGTGTGCGCCCATCCAAATTTCAGCCATTGGTTTGTTGTCTATATTGGCGATATCAAAAAGGTGGGGAATTGAGGTTTTGCTCCCCCACGGATAGTTTTGAATAATGTTTGTTAATGGGTAAAAAAAATTCATATCTGGCTCCTATTGGCACCTAAATCGTAACGTTACGATATTTGGTGGTTATTATAGGCTAATATAAACGTTATTTTATTTGTATATCTTTTTCGATCACAAGAAGGTTTGTACAGTTTTCTGTGATGATGTCTTGTTTTTTACGTTGTTTGTCTAACTGTATAGATGATATTGATTATAAGATATCTGCCTTTAAAAAAGAAAATCGAAACGTTGCTACCTTTCCGTAACGTTTTGTTTTTTGCGTGAATTTATTAACATTAGATTTTGGTAGGGATTCAGCTCAGTGTGCAGTCATGGCAAAAGAAGGTAATGAAGTGGTCGTGAACTTCTCTGTGCTTAGTCAAGATGAGCGGTTAGAAACGTTGATACCACACTATCTTAGAGTTGGTGAACTACATGGTATTGATGGTATTGCAATAATTTCATGTGGAGCTGTAAATCTAGAGAGCTCAGTTACTCATGGGCAAAAGGCTCCCAAAGAAACATATTCTTTGGTTACAAAATCTAGCAAAGAATAATTCACTCAGTCTTAAATAAGAGGATACTAGATAATGGAGATTGGTTTATCTCAATGGTCATTTCATCGTTCTATATTAGGTAGGAGCCGTGAAGATTATGACCGCTATTTGCAAGAGTTACATTCTGATAACCCAGACACAATTTTGAGAGGAGATATGGACTCCATCTCTTTTCTTAATACCGTCAATGGTTTAGGTGTCACTACAGTAGATTTAGTTAACATCCTATTTTTTTCGAGAGCTACCGATTTAGCATGGCTTAAAGAGTATCGTAATCGGGCTGAAGAACTTGGGATCAAGTTTGGGTGCTTGATGTGTGATGAACTTGGAAACTTAGGGGCTTCATTAGCTTCAGAGAGAAATGCTTCGTTAGAAAAACATTTGATTTGGTTACAGGTCGCCTCAGAGCTAGGTTGTTCGATGTTAAGGGTCAATGCGTACGGTGACGGAACTTACCTAAACCAGATGAAGCAATGCGCACAAACCATTTCGGCTCTTGCTGACTGTGCCATAAATTACGGTATTAAAATTGTTATAGAAAACCATGGTTTTTCCTCTAACAATGGCGCTTGGCTTGCTATGTTGATTGAAGAAGTAGGCAGAGAAAATGTCGGTGTTTATTTGGACTTCGATAACTTTTTTATGGGCGGGTGGCATCATGACCCGAAGAGGCATTATGACAGAACTCAAGGAGTTATAGATCTTGCTCCTTATACATTTGGGGTGAGTGCTAAATCTTATAACTTTGACGAAAACGGAAATGAATTAACAGTTGACTTCAAAAAATATATTGAAATTCTTAGAGAGCATGACTTTGATGGTGTCGTCTCTGCCGAATATGAAGGTGATGTTCTCAGTGAGTTTGAAGGCACAAAAAAAACTATCAATTTGATTGAAAGAACTATCAGTTGAATTGCCATCCAAACTCGAAATGATAAAGTAAATCAATTAGATAGAACAAAAGTGACTTCTTGAAGATAAAAACGGCTTTCCTTGGAAAGCCGTGATTAACCAGATATAAGAGCAGTACAGGCTTTGCCAGGGTACTCCAAAACCGATCTATCCAATGTTCAATTATCAACAATTGCCCAATTGCGTATCAATATCATCGCTTGTCAAAATGAAGGGGCAATTACTGATAATTTAATCTATTACCAATATGCATACATTGTGTGAATAATATTCATTTGTCACATGGTTTTATTTTACTCAAAATGCCGTGCGCCTAATTAATTTTTATTCGTGTATTACCTTTGGTCCTCCAACGATGACATCCTGAAAGTAGGGGGCTTCAAGAGAGAATGGATTTATGTTGTATTACGAAGAAGTTTACTTCAAAAGAAACCCGATGCATAGGAAGAGTTCTCAAACAACTTCATATGGGTTAAACAAGATAGTGATAGATTGAAGTGTAACAGTTTCTAATGACTATCGATTTACAAGGATTCACTAAATTTATATTAGCAAGAAGTTTCGAAAAAGGGAGGGGATTAAATTAACTACGTGAATAATGATCAGTGTATGGACTGCCTGTTAAAAAAGCACGACATTAAAAATGCAACTGACCGAGTTAATGGACTATATGTAGCGAACTATAATGGCTTCTATTTTGAAAGTGTATTTCAACCTATAGTATCTTTTTCAGGAAGATTATTGGGGTTTGAGGCTTTAGTCAGAATTAAAGATGTCACTACGGGAGAACGGATAAATCCTTATTGTTTTTTTAAATCTATAAAGTCTGAGATTGATATGATTAATTTTGGTACTGTCCCTATCTGGCAGGATAGT
>NZ_JBFRMS010000085.1:0-6099 GCF_041470505.1 Vibrio sp. 10N.261.55.C5 | reverse complement strand
AACTACCTTGAAAAACACCGTTACTTAAAAGATCTCAAAGTAAGATTAAATATTTTAATCATTTAAAATCATATCTTTAAGGATAAAGCCCGTTGGATAATAGTAAGCACCAGAGGGCGAGTTGGAAATTTTTAGGTTTGACTTTTCATAGTATTGCTACACAAACTCGAAGTTGAGTATAGATGAATTAGGGTCCACTCTCCCCAAATCACTGAAGAAGGTCTTTTACTATGAGATGCCAATGAATCTAAAGGGCAGAACATTGGAAGCCCGTTGGAAAACATTAGAGAGGTTGTTTCTAGCGTGGATACTGAGTTAATTATGGATAGGCTGTGTCATCTAGGTGAAGATTATGTCAGTTGGTATACCTCCTACTTGGTGGCCAGCTACGGACATATAACGCCTCAAGACATTATCAACAAATATGGTGCTTCTGCATTACTGCAGTACATTGACATGAAGCTTGAGGGAGGTTACGAATAGTCAGATTTTATTATTCTTGTAGTATTTACAACTTAGACTCTCTCTGACCATATATATGAATTCAGCCAATCCCTTTTTATAAGTCAAAGGATTACTTTCTTAAATTCAATATCAATACCAAACCGGAGTGCGATTTTTTCTACATCTGATGGGTAAAAAGCATACTCTTTATCGATAATCCTTACTGTTGTTACTTCTAGCGCCCCTTCATCTTTTAAAAATTCGGGATAGAGTGCAGGGTAACTCTCTTGAATGCTGCTCAAAAACTCGGATGTTAATATGTACGGTGCGTTAACAGAACCAAAATAAACATTTAGCGTAATCATCTATCGCCTCAGCTATCCTTAATAATTATCAAAGTACTCTTTGATTCCATTTATCTCGGTTACGTATCAGACGAGCGCGTTGATTTCATCAAGTTAAACCAGTTATATACAAGTACCATCATAAGCATAACCAGCATTTTTGATAGGTATTTCTTGGTTTTAAGTTAGTTTCAAACTTAATACTGTCGTCTATTACGCTGTTTAATAGAACCCTACACTCTTCAAGTGTTGAGCTTTTACCTTGGTTAAATGTACTTACACCGGACCTAAAGCCGCCACCAATCGGATTTTCCCTACCAAACCGTGACGAATTGACTTAAAAACCGCGTGAAGAACGAATTTAGCTACTATAGTCCATAGAACCAACCAAAAAACGCCTCAACCCCGCGTTTTCCCTACCATAAGGCAAAGGACAAAGGTATTGATGATTGATTCCCGTCTGCCTACTAACCTTCAACCAGTGCCAATATGAAGGCTATTAACCTTCAAGTTGTCACGATTTCGATTGAACTTAGATCTATTACAGCCCTTTAAAAACATATACATAGAGTATCTTAGCTCTGACCTGGAAGTACATAACCCATAGCCAATACGGCTATAGGTTTCTAAACATTGTTGGTTTGCACTTCCCGTAGTTTAATAGGCGTTTTTAGGTCGTCCACAGCTTTCACTGTCGGTTAATGGCACCAAACGCCCCGTTTCGAAATGACCTAAAACCGCGAGCACTGCGAATTTAGCTACCACAGTCCATTGGGCTTAACAAAAAACGCGTCGGGCCCCAATTTGCCTACCATTAGGTAACGAACAAAGGTAAACCATGATTGACTAGCAGCTTACTAGCCTTCGAAGGTACGTCTTAAACCGAAAATTGTCACGATTTCAGTAGGTCATCAGAGCAGCCGCAGTTATTAAGTGTCAACTGTATCGAACCTAGTCTGGAGTGAGGTAAATTGTCCTTTTAGCACATTGTTGGACAAAAACACGTTAGAGTAAGAACTCTAACGTACTTAACAAGGATTAGAAAAAGTATCTTTAAGCCTTAAACGCTTGTATGAGAAATTAAATATGACCTTTTCGTATAATTGTAAAACCCTTTGATTTAGATTCATATACGCCTAGGTCTAACCAATCAATCTCCCATCTCAACTTAAACTTGGATTTAAGTTTATCCCGTTGATCGAAGAACATTTGTTCTACAAATTCTCTACTTTGAAGCTGACTGTCGCACTGCAATATTGCATTCCAATATTCACTAGCGATCTGATGAATATGTATAGGGTGACCAGACATGGTCGTATACAGATCTTTATGAATTTCAGACCACAATTCTAATGTGCCATGCATCCGATTTTGTTCAGGAGTATCCCCTTCAAAAATACCGTGAGTAAACACCCCTATAATATGGAATTCATTGCGAGTGATCTTCACTAGCAACAGAAAATTACCCTTGTTGGATTTACCTGACTTCAAATGTAGGTGGTGAAAGCCTTTAGTATTTAATAGTCGGTCTTTACATAACCACCTATCATCTTGACGAAGAATTTCAGCGTTGGGAGAGAACCCACGACTTAGGACTTCATTTGACAGATGATCATTCAGATCTTCGCCAATTTCAGCTTTGTTAATTATTTTTTGAATATCGTTGCTATGTTTAACCCAAAGTGGTTGTACGGTTAAAGCTACATTGAAAATCACTGTTCTTGGCCTCGGTGGAATCAACCTTGAAGCCCAATGTAAATAGTGGAATAAAACTAAAACTAGCGTCTGTTCCAGTAAGCAATCTTTGGATTCTTTAGTGTTAGGAACACAAGGGATTCTATTTACTAGTAGCTGCTTAAAAGCCTTCAGTGACTTTGATTCTTCCACACACATACCTCTATCACATGTAGCTGCGTTACGTAGTGAGCAACGCCACCACCGAACCTATTGTGCCGTAAACACTAAAGCTGATTCAAACCAAAAATGCCAAGCGTTGCGAATCTGATTGAATTGCTTGAATTGTTTGTATGGTTCTTTGGTTTACTCCATGATTATCAAGTTTACGTAACTTTTTTCGATACCACGCCTTTCACACCAGTTGTCTAAACGCTCTCGGCTAGATGAAATAAAGTCATGATCCTCACTATCTGTAACCATATGTAGTAGAGATGAAATCGGCCGAAAATAATCTCCGACTTGCTTGAATAACAAGGTATTCATAAGTCGTTTTAGAAGAGCATCGAGCTGTACTTCATGACTTGAGGCAATTTCATCAATACTATCCAAGTCAACGTAGCCACCAAAAACCATCATTGAGTGAATAACGCTTTTTATGTCTTTGCTGATTTCGACGGGTTGCCATTCTTGTTGACTTTCCCGTGCGCTAAGATCAGATTCTTTTAGCCTTATGGGAGAATAGTACCAACCTGCACTATCTTCTGTTTCAAGTGGTTTAGCAAACAATAGTGGAACTGCTGTTTCTGTATCAGAATCTTCTCCCCAAGGCATAGCAACGTCAAAATACAGAGATATCTTAGACCAAATAACTTCTAGAATTATACGGGCAGCATTCCCTTTCGTTGAAAGCAAAGCCGCCCACTCACGATCTTCGTTGATGCCGATGAAGGGAACACCATTGCCCTTAACGATGCTAAAGCCGTTGGTTGTGACCAGTGACGGTAGACTTGGAATACCAAGCCCCTCACCAGATTCTTCACCTTTTTCAGATAGAATATCTAAGAAAGCATTACGCATTCCTGATTCAGTCGTATAACCACCATAACCTTGGATAATGCTTAGCGGAGCTAGTGTTTCTTGAACTAATGAGTAAAAAAGTATCCCATCTGATTTTGATAGGTTATTAATCTGGCTGTACTTCTCAGGTGCTTCTTTACCTGTTATTTGTGAGAAGTGCTTACGCGCAGCATCCACATTTGGTTCAAATGTAGGGTCTTCATCAAATTTTGATTCAAAGAACTCGGCGTACTTTTTCCTGATGACTCTCAGGTGATCAAACGCATCTATGTAATCAGCTTTATTTAGTGTTTTCTTAACTTCAAAAATGCAAAGCACTTGATCTATAGAATAAATATATTCTTGCGTTCGACCATATTGTTTCCCCTCACCACAGACCAACATTCCATCTATTTGTTGAGGTAACATTTCATCTCCGACAGAAATGAAGCCAGACACTACCTTCAAGTCTAAGCCTTTTGGGATCGCAAAGTCTTGGTCTATCCCTTGCTTTGTTATCTCCTCATATGCACTTCCTAACGTAGGCATGTGGGGCATATCGACCTCATCTAATGCCTGCGTTTCAATTCGTATGAACTGCTCTAACAGTTCTGATGCTTTTTCTATCATTCTTTCACCCACTTTTTCGAAGAACAGAACGCTACTTAGATGGTTAATAGCTGCTTTAATCCCGACATACAGCCCTTTTATATATCACTTCAATTTATGATCAATAGGTTAGTAGCCATATTAAGAAGTTAGACTGCAAAACGACGTAAACTGCGAGGTGTGCAGCACTCGGATAACTTTTGGTGGAGAAAACGTATGCCAGTGATATGTAAATGAGCATTTACTTTAGCTAACTCAAAGCTGTCGAGTAGACGACACTTGTTACCAAGTGTCGCCCCTCTAAGAACCGTACGTGCAACTTTCACTGCATACGGCTCAAGCCTCCACTAATGCATCATTGATACCCAGCAACTTATAACGCAGTCAGGACAGGCTCTTTTCAAGAGTTACGAGCTAGCCTTTTGGGTTTTCTCTTCACCAAGTATTCTTGGTATTGAGGGTCAAAAGGGGTCGCAGCACTCCTAATTTTCACGTGTCGTTCGATCGGCACTTTTGCTATTTGGTACAGATTGAAGTGACAGTCCATGTTCATGATTTTCTGCCAACCGTGAAATTGCCACTGGCCTTTACGATTGAGGAAGTACTTATGAACAACCCAGTCTTTGGACTTGGTTGGATGACGTCTAACTGCCCAGTGCCATAGCGCTTGGAATAGTTTGTGGCCGACATACCCGAATATTTGTTTAGCAACACAGTGGCGATAGTAATTCGCCCATCCCCTGAGTTTCGGATTTATCAACTTGATAAGATCGTTAACAGGGATGGTTGCGTGCTTTTTGATGAGTTCTCGTAGATTTCTCAAAAATAACAACGTGTTGGATTTGCTCGGCTTGATGAGCAATTTCCCTTTGTACTTCCTGTGATTGAAGCCTAGAAAGTCAAAGCCATCATCAATATGAGTGATCTTCGTTTTCTCTTCGGAGAGGGCTAACCCTCTTTCTGCCAAAAAGTCAGCAATCAATGGTTTGATGTCGTTCCTAGCACTTCCTTTGAAGAGCAAGTAACCACGAAATCATCCGCGTAACCGATAAAGTTGGCCCTAGCACCCTTTTTCAGGGCTGTAGATTTTATTTGTTGCTCTATTCCCGCGAGAGTCATTAGCATCAAGGTTGGAGAGATTATTCCACCTTGAGGTGTACCCTCATCGGTATCATAGAACAGACCCTTATCCACATAGCCAGACTTTAACCATTGCTCTAACATACGTTTATCTACCGTGATATTGTCCATAAGCCATTGATGCCCGATTTTGTCGAAGCAAGCCTTAATATCTCCCTCAAGAACCCACTTAGCTGATCGCTTTAGAGCCAAACATTTGAAGCACTGACTGACGGCGTCAGCCGTGCTGCGATTTGGCCTAAACCCATAGCTATTGAGGTCGGCAAGCGTTTCGGACACTGTTTCTAATGCTAGAAGGTGGAGGGCTTGTTGCGCTCTATCAATCATGCATGGAATACCCAATGGCCTGAGCTTACCGTTCTTTTTGGGAATGTAGATACGTTTGAGTGGTTTTGCAGAGTAAGCCTTGCGGCTCAGTTGATTGACTGCTTTCATACGGCGTACATCTGTGTTCCAGGTGACACCGTCTATTCCAGACGTTTTACTGCCTTTATTCTGAGAGACTCGCTTAACCGCAAGAAGCTTGGCTGAGCGAGAATGAGTCAAGAGCCACTGTAAGGACTTCACCTTACTGTATTTCTGTTCTCTAGTTGCTTTTGCGATACGCATTTGAAGCTTCAATACGTGTGCTTCAACGGATTTCCAGTCGATGGACTGCCATTGAGTGCCGTCAGAAGATGCACTAATCTCTTTCGATATCACCATTTGCTTTTTCCGACCTCCTATACCTGCATCACTATCGGCCACAAAGGCTTTCCCAAAGGGAGTGATACAGGCTTACCCTGTTCCGTATGTTACGTAAAATGTCGGCTTAGATGCCCACTATAGA
>NZ_JBFRMS010000084.1:0-11525 GCF_041470505.1 Vibrio sp. 10N.261.55.C5 | reverse complement strand
TCGTAGTTGCACTACGATTTACTCCCTAATGAATATTGATGACGTCAATTCACGCGATATAATGGAGTTCCTTTGGACTCCATTTTTTAGCTTATGAAAAAACTAATCTTATTATTGTCGGTATTTCCAAGTGTCGGGTATTCGTTTTGTTTTGATGAAGCAGGACAACATTATAATGTTGATCCAGATTTGCTGCGATCGATAGCACAAGTTGAAAGTAGTCTTGATCCTAATGCTTATAACGAAAACCAAAATAAAAAAGGTCAAGTAACCAGTCGTGATTTTGAACTCATGCAAATTAACTCTAGTTGGTTTCCTCGACTGGCTGAATTTAATGTCAATGAAACCAATGTCTACGAACCTTGTTTTAATGTTTCATTAGGAGCGTGGGTATTAAGCTCTAACTTTGCTAGCCCAAATGTATTGAGATGCACACAAACAACTGTTTTCGCCTAGCTTTAATGAATATGAAGTTACGTCAGTGGACAGCAATAGGAGAGAAAACGTCAAGCTTATTTAACTATTTCGTGACTAATAATCGCTCATGAAAATTTGTGATAAGTATCATATTTATTTCCGTTGTTCGCTAAGATGTTTAACGCTCTATGACTGCCTTGTTTGTACTCTTCAATAATCAACCTGCCACGTTCATGAATAACACCATATCCTTAAATTAAAAGGAAAATAGTTAAAAATCTTCTATAGTTTTAAGTAGTAAACCGTTAACCACATGGGCCTCAACTATGCAGTTAGTTAAAAATGAATTTGTCCAATTTCATCAAAAAAGGGAGATTTCTTTTACGTGGCAAGTGAATACCAATAATTTAACTATCGATGCATGTGATCTACAAGAAGTCTTGGGGGTCACATGCACCGTGACTGCTATCGAACATTTTCTAGATCTGTTTTCACCTTCTAATAAAGCCCGAGTCTCTGAGATGCTCTTACAAGTAAAAAGAGGGGAGGAGCCAGATCCCATTAAAGCATTCATAGTCACGCGAGGCTCTAACGTTAACCTGAGTTTAGTATCCGTAAAAAAAATCACTGAAAATCTGATCGCAGGTATGATAATGCCTATGCTCTTGTCTCCAACTCAACAAGACTTATCGTCCTTTTTTTATCAAATATTTGAAAATCACCATCACGTTATTGTGGTGACGGACAAACACACCCGTATTGTTGCCTACAATAGTTACTTTGAGAAATCAACCGGTTATAAAGTAGAGGAGCTTCTTGGTAAAAAGACGTCTATTTTCAATGCTGGCAAGCACGGAGCACCGTTCTTTAGCAACATGTGGAAGGAAATTATCCAACACGATTATTGGAGCGGTCTCATTTTAAGTAAAGCCAAATCCGGGAACGTCAAGCCTCAAGAGCTACTCATCCAGAAGTTAGAGTCTCTAAAAGGCAACACCTATTACTTGGGGGTTACCTTAGATTTATCGAGTAAACTCTACCGCGTTGCTGGTATTGAACATGGCGGTATTGAGTTATTGACTCAACTGCCCGGTGAAGAAGAATTTTTGGCTAAGGTACAAAATGGACAGGCTGAACTAAAAGATAGCGAAGGGATGTTACTACTGTCCTTTGTACCAAAGTTTGATGAAACATTGGAGTTTGATGAAAAAAAACAACTTGCAAGCGCGCTCGCGTACCATGAAAGTGACTGTACGGCAGGCTTTATTAAAAAGACTGTGTTTACAATTGCCATCATTTATAAGCATGACAAAGCTAAACCTCACTCGCTTTCTATCTTCGAAGCGATTCGAGAACGCTTTAAGAAAATCAAAACAAGAATGGACAAAGAAGTATATCAACGAAGTATGGGAGGCACTATTGGTGTATCAGTACTTGGATTGGATGCGAATAATGCACACAAGATGATATCTCACTCTTTACAAGCGATGTATGAAAGGCATACTTCTAATAATAACATATGCTTTTATAACCGAAACCTTCATGAGAAAGTCAAACGACGCGAGGTGTTAGAAGAAATAGTGAGGTATTCGGTTAAGGCAAAGGCTATGCAGGTTTTCTTTCAACCTATTATTTCAACCAAAAGTTTTAAAGTCTGTAAACTCGAAGCATTGTGTCGATTTACAGACAGCTAAGGCGAGCACCTAGAGACTCAGGAAATGATACAGATTGCAGAAGATATGGGTCTCGTTTCTGAGTTAGATTTGGCCGTAGCAGATAAAGCCATGGAGCAACGAAATCAACTGGTTAAACTATATGGCAATGAAGTCGAGATCACCATTAATGTGTCTTTGAACTCAGATAAACCAGTGAAGTCCCTCTTCAAAGACTTGATGTCGCTTTTCAGAAAACATCGTAAGCATCTCCCTTATGTTACCGTAGAGCTCACAGAGTCAGCCTACTTTAGCAATGAAAACAAGAACAGTGATCTGCTGTTTGAGCTACGTAAAAAAGGGGTAAAGATAGCTATTGATGACTTTGGTACTGGATATTCTTCTTTCTCCTACTTGAAAGATGGTAACTTCGATGTACTTAAAATCGACCGGGATTTTATTATTAATCTCGTTTTCGGCTCTCATAATTACTACATCGTTAAAATGATTACGCAACTTGCTCATACTTTAGGAGTAGAAGTGGTGGCTGAAGGTGTTGAAAGTATTAAAGAAGTTAATATATTAAAAGACCTTAAAGTGGACTATTTACAAGGGTTTTATTTCGCAAAACCCCTACCAGTTAAACTCCTCTCAGCTGAAATCAACGATAGAGAGGAGCTCCGTGACTTGGTCGAGCCAGAAATTCAAGACGTGGTGTTATTTACTACTCCTCCTTTGTTATCTCCCACTCACACCTTAAGAGAGGTCAAAGCCTTATTTGACCGTAATTCGGTTCATGTTTTACCCGTAATCATTGATAAGCAGTGTGTGGGCGTCCTAACCAAGGAAAAATACAATCTCCATGCTACGCCCACACTCGGCACTGACCGAGAAACGATGCAAGAGTATCGTTCTTTGGATAAAGTGGTGAGTGCGATGATGGAACCATTGATTACCTGTGTTCACGAAACAATAAACGCGAGCGAAATCCATGAGAAAATTCGGAACCATATTCCTTTGCCTTGGGTTGTCATCAACGATTCTGGAGACTATGTGGGTATGATTGACACTGTTAATATGATCCATTATTTGAATGCACAATAAGTACGTTTTCGCTTTTTTATTACGCCCATTAGCTTTGATTTGATGAGTAGCCATTTTAAAGAACCTTGGCGCGGACTTAACTTCCAATATTGGTCTACATGAAACGCGAGAGTTTTGTTCACACATCTGAGCCTGTTCTCATTTTAAAGACAAACACTTTAAACGTGTCTTTATCACGATTCTTATGTTGCCTTTAGGGGCACCCTGCGGGCTAGGCCCTGACTGTCCTAAGAGCCTTAGCGCCTTGTCGTTCCCTCCTCGTTGATCTCTCTGTCTTTGAATAAGTTCGAATAAGGGCTTGTTTTCTTTTGCGCTGATTTCTTTCACTCGCCTCACTTTCGGGCTCGCGGGCTGTTAACCGTCTCTCCCCACAACCTGTTTTTCAAGGGAGGCTTCGCCGCTGCGCGCCCTTGCAAAGCAGAACGATATTGAGAGAGCGGACAGCCAAGCGGCTCCGAAAAGTGATACTCAAACAGAAAGGAAACTCTCATGGCGCAACAAAACTCAACCCCAACTCTCCCTAATTCAAATTCATCGACCAGCGTTTCGCCGCTGGGGCACGAAAGCTCACCAAAAAATGATATCTCTAGTCCTTTGGCGGTATTGAAGTTGCGCTATCAAATCAAAAAGTGTCGTGATGAGACGAAAAGAAAGTCTGATTTTCTTTCCAAAATCCAGCGTTTGAAAATGTTCAGTCGTCGTCAGTCGCCAGAGCAACTGGCTGATATCGCCGCGTTAAAAGACCAAGGGTTCGTTGACGCTATCAAGCAGCAGTTTCCGCAATTGGTGTCACGTCGTTTTGCTTTCCATGAAATCCGTGACTTTTTCATCGAATTAAATGGCGCTGGCTTTGGGGAATGGTTTCTTCATGAGCGAGCGGATCACATCATTCTGTACACCACTTACGGGTCTGTGTTTCCAGCGTTGCGCTTTGTGACCACTGGGGAGGGTACGTTTAAGTGCTCAGGGTTTTGTTTTGATGTGCGTTTTGGGGCTTAGGGGGTCATATGGTTGTTCGTTCTACAGTATCCGCTGACATTTCCATGCACGTGATTTGGGTGAATTCAACTGACTTTGAATCCACGGTTAAGGCTGTCAAAATTCATGAGATTTTGGTGAATGAGTTTGGGTATACCGACTCGTTAATACTAGAGGAAGGCAACCGAGGGAAGGGGGTGAGTATCAGTGTGTGTGATAACACTACCACCATTAAGCAGATGCGAGAAGACTACGCCTACGCAAAAAAAGCAGAAAGGACGATAGAAACCACCTCCGAGCATCGCGAGTCGGCAAAGGCTTTACTCTCTTCTCTGTATGACGACTGAAGTCTGCTTATTGTGTAACGTCACAAACACTCATAAGAGAAGGTCATTAGTGTGTCTGGATTTTGTTTCGATATTCTAGCCGTTAGCGGCATTCAAACGGGTTATGTTTTTCGACGAGCAACGCCTTGTTCGGTCTTGCCTTAAGTGACAAAGGTTATCGAGTGTGCGTGTTGAGGCCCTTTTGTGACAAATATGAGCGCGGCGTCGGAGGGGGAGTCCTTGGTTGAGGGGGATGCGAACATTCGGTGTGTTATTACCCAGTTAAGTAAACCGGGAAAAACGCTTGTCACGAGCCGGCATTAATATCGAGTGGCGTAAGTCGAGTAACCAGCAGGGCGCCCTCTTGGTGGGGAAGGGGCCTTTCTAACTGGGCGACGTGCTTTGGGCTGAGGTACTGGCTTAGGCTGTCCTTTTGGCTTGTTGTCGCGACTTCCTTTAAACCGTCCCATTTGAGAACCCTCGCGCCAGGGAGGCTTCGCCGCTGCGCGCCCTTGCGCTACAGAACCTGCAACTGGGTACGGACAGTCAGACGCTCACCAAGACCGAAAGGAAATATCATGTCAGCACGTGTTCAATACTCAAATGTTTCGTTATTCACATCAGAAGAAAAGGGCATCCTTGACCAGGCCGCAAGCATTCTCAAATCCAAACTGTTTATTTCAGAACAAACGCCATTAACCTCGCCTGAATTGGTGAAATCGTTCTGCCAAACGTCCTTGGCCGCTTGTGAGTCTGAAGTGTTTGGGATTATCTTCCTCGATAATCAACATCGAGTGTTGCGCACCAAAGAGATGTTCTACGGTACCGTTAATGCCGCTTCGGTCTATCCGCGTGAAGTCGTGAAAGCGTCGCTGGCCACGAACGCGAGTGCGGTTATTCTCTATCATAACCACCCAAGTGGCGACGCCACCCCAAGTCAAGCTGACCGACGCATTACCCGTCAACTGACGGATGCGTTGGCATTGGTTGATATCCGAGTACTGGACCACTTTGTGGTTTCATTTGAGTGTGTGGTGTCTTTTTCTGAGCGAGGCTGGATTTAAAAAAGCGGCTTATGGCCGCTGATTGAAATAGGGTAGGAGACTACCCTTCAACACATTTTTGGATAAAGATGTTTTACGATCTTCGGGCAGAATCTACCCTTCAGATAACTTTTCATGTCCCAAAACGTCAACGACCACCGTATATAGCGGTGATTTATTTGCAAGGAAATGGACAGTTCCTTCCGTTGCGCAACAAGAATTCCAAGTGAGTGTGTGCGTATAAATGCCGATTTCATGCAAAATTAAGCTGGTATGGTGATTCTGACCGCTATTCGAAACCATTCTGAATACCAAGATTATTTTCAAGTTTCTGCCAAAATAAATGTTGACCTGTCTAAAGCTTCATAGTTTATAGTTCGCTCATAGATGAGAGGAAACCCCATGTACCGTATTTCTGAATTGGCACAAAAAGTTGGATTGAGCCGCTCCACTTTGCTCTACTACGAGAAGCTTGGTTTGATTTCAGCCAAACGACAAAGCAATGGGTATCGCTGCTATACAGACAAAGATGTTCAACGTGTAAAACTATTACAGCAACTACAAGCTGGCGGACTAACCCTAAAAGAGTGCCAAGCATGCTTAAAGGCTCAAATCGACAGAGAGCTGCTACTCCATAGGCTTAATGTATTGGATGAAGAAATCGCCCAAAAACAAAAAGCAAGAGAGCTTCTTTCCTCAATGCTTGGCATGAACTCTATGAAGGAGTGGCACCAGTCAATGGAAAAAGAAGCTCCGTCAGCACATCTAGAATGGTTAATGAAACAAGGCTTCAGTGAAAAGAATGCCTTGAGGCTAAAGTGGATTTCGAAAGATATGAATGAACATGAACAATACATGGCTGATTTTGAAGCTATTTTTCAAGGGTTAGATCGGCTGGGGCCTGGTGATGAAGGTGACTCTCTCAAAGCATTACGCTCTTTACCTATTAGGTCGGGCGATGCGCTAGAAATTGGCTGTGGAAAAGGAGTCACAACCACTTTGCTGGCAAAAAATTCAGCCTTCAATTTAACGGCACTCGATAACGATGAGTACTGCCTAAGCTGCCTTAAAGAGAAGGTTAAAGACCATTCTCTTGAACATCGAGTAACAACGATTTGTGACAGCATGACAGCGATGCCATTTGATCGGGGGCAATTTGATGTGCTCTGGTCAGAAGGCAGTGCTTATATCATGGGAGTCAAGCAGGCACTCAAAGGTTGGAAACCATTTCTTAAGAGTAATGGCTACTTAGTTATTAGTGACTTGGTTTGGCTGACCGATAACCCAGATGCCGAAGCCATAGAGTTTTGGCAACAAAACTATCCAGACATGGCGACGAGCGAGCAACGAATCAAAGAGATGATGAAAGCAGGCTATGAGGTTATAGAGAGCTTTACACAGAGTGAACAGTCGTGGCGCAACTATCTGGATCCATTGAGTCAAAAGATCACTCAGGTCGAAGATGAAGATTTTTCTTCTAATACACTCAATGATTTACGCAAAGAACTACAGATACACGAGCAATACTCAGGTCAATATGGTTACCAAGTATTTGTACTAAAAAACAAAGGTTAAAACATGAAAATTAGAGCTGAAAATCACTCAGACATTACAGAAATTGAAACACTTATTTATCGAGCGTTTGAGAACCATCCACACCATGAACCAGGTGCTAAACCAACAGAACACTTGATCGTCAATAAACTACGTGATGCAAAAGTATTATCACTATCTCTAGTTTGTGAAGATCAAACTGGCATCATTGGTCATATTGCCTTTTCACCGATTCTTATTAATGGCGAGGAGTCTGTTTGGTATGGCTTAGGCCCAGTATCAGTGATGCCAGAGCGTCAAGGTGAAGGTATCGGTGGTGCACTTATTCGTGAAGGGTTATCACAACTTAAAACACAAGGTATTGAGGGTGTAGTGTTACTCGGCGAACCAAAATATTATGGCCGATTTGGCTTTGAGTCACAGCCAAACCTTACATTTCCAGGTGTCCCATCAGAGTATTTCCTAGCTATATCGCTAGCCAACAATATTCCGACTGGCGAAGTTGCTTATCACTCTGCTTTCTTTAACAACTAAGAAGTAAAGAGAAATTATGAAACGTTTTATTCTGACCGTTACATTTCTGCTATGCATGTCATTAAATGGCGCGAATGCTTTAGAGAATAACCCAGCATCTAAATTTGGTATTGCTATATCAAATGACGCTGAAAAAATTGCATATAGCGTTAACGGGAGTGGCAAAACATCACTAATATTTATTCACGGTTGGAGTCTGGATAGCAGGCTCTGGCAAAATCAAATCGGTTATTTTTCAGAAGAATACCAAGTTATTACTATTGATTTAGCTGGTCATGGAAATTCGTCATTCAATCGTGAAGAGTACACCATGGTCTCTTTCGCAAATGATATTAAAGCAGTCATTGAGAAAGAAGGTATAGATTCTGCCATCTTGGTTGGACACTCTATGGGTGGTGGAGTCATCGCAGAAGCTGCGAAGTTAATGCCGAACAAAGTTATTGGCGTTATTGGTGTTGATACCTCACAAAATGTGGCATTAAAGTTCTCACAAGATGATCTTGACCTGATGACGAAGCCTTTTGAAGACGATTTTCAAAGCGGAATTGCGGCATTTGTAAAAGACTCATTACCGAAGAGCGTAGAACCAGAGTTACTCTATTGGGTTAAAGAAGATATGGCGTCAGCCCCTAAAGATATCGCGATTAATCAGTTTCGTAATTATTTAGGCCAATATGTAAGTGGTGAGTCATATCGCGTCTATGAGAGTATCAACGTGCCAGTTGTGCTAGTGAACGCTCGATTATGGCCAACTAACTCAGCAGAAAACAAGAAACATATCAAAGATTACAGCATTTATTACATTGAGGAATCTGGACATTTTCCGATGCTAGAAAAACCTCATGAGTTCAACAAGATCCTTTTTGAAGCTGTTAAGTCTGTTAAGTAGTTTGATCAATTAGGTTAGTTCCTACCGACTTCAAGTTACTTTTCTTTACCTGAACTGCATGAGTTAGAGTGAATTCTCTAACTCATTTTTCTATTTCTGGCATATGACTTCAAGCAGTTTTGCATAACTATGCACTCTAAACATTTGGATACGAAGATACCCTTTCTGCACAGTTCTGGGAGTTTTCGTGCATCGCTCGTTTACTCTCTGCCACGCGGGGGAACCTGTAAGTTTAGGGTTAAAATGTATCGGCTGAAAATCTCATCAACTCATAAAGGGGCAAAGATCACTTAGAGTAAATGAACTAAATTGATGTGTAGAAAGAAACCAACGTGGTGCAGAATTTTTATCCTAGTACTGATTTGACTTATTTAGTGTTAAGGTAACGGTATGAAAAAGACCACGCCAACGCCACATGATGCGCTCTTTAAGCAGTTTCTCACTCATCCTGAAACCGCTAAGGACTTATTGGATATTCACCTACCTGCTGAGCTGCGTGAAATCTGTGATTTGACGACCTTAAAGCTCGAATCAGGCAGCTTTATTGAAGAAAGTTTACGGCCTTATTATTCGGATGTTCTTTATTCTCTCACAACGTCTCAGGGGGAAGGGTACGTCTACGCGTTAATCGAGCACCAGAGTCGACCAGATAAACACATGGCGTTCAGACTGATGCGTTACGCTATCGCTGCCATGCAACAGCATATTGAAGCGGGTCATGAGCACTTACCCTTGGTGATACCTTTGCAGTTTTACCATGGCCAAGTCTCGCCCTACCCATATGAAATGAATTGGTTAAAAGGGTTTGCTAACCCTAAGATGGCTAAGGCTCTCTATACTCAAGATTTTCCATTGGTCGATGTTACGGTCATCTCCGATGATGAGATAATGCAGCATCGCCGCATCGCGTTACTTGAGCTTGTACAAAAGCACGCAAGGCATCGTGATATCATGGATTTCTTTGAGCCTCTGGTCACATTGCTCTTAACCGATTACACTACAGATAAGCAAGTACAGTCATTGATGAGCTACCTACTCCAAGTGGGTGAAACGAATAACCTAGAAGCGTTAATTACGTCACTGGTCTCATCAGTACCGAAACACGAGGAAACACTTATGACTATTGCAGAACAATTGCGCCAACAAGGCGAGCAACGTGGCCGCCAAGAAGGGCGCCAAGAAGGGCGCCAAGAAGGTATACAATTAGGTGAGGAAAAAGGTCGCCAAGAAGCACTCAAGGAGATGGCGCGTAAGATGCTGCTTAATGGTCTAGATCAACAAACCATTATGGATGTCACGGGATTGAATACAGACGAACTAGCACAACTTTCTCATTAGCCGCTCAAGCATAAAGGGTTGTGTTGATAAAATCTGCCTGGAGACAAAGCTACATCGTTTATGGCTAACCGTGGGCTTCTAACTGGCATACCTAGAGCTATAATTTTGTTCATAGTTTTGACATTTACTATCATTTCACCTATTTGAGCGTTGTAATATATCAAACTCGCTTTAGCGCTTTTCCGCTTCATTTATTGAGTAACTCTCTTCCCAACGCCTTGCATTCTTTCGAGGTGCTCTCAATGAGGTAAACCTTTCTTTTTCAGAACCTCATGGCGCAACAAAACTGACTTCCACACTCATGGTTTCGAGTATATCGACATGAACAGCTAAGTGTCGCTTTTGCTATGTTCTGCGTTTCTTTGCATCAATCTTTTTCACTTTCCACTTTCCACTTTTCACTCTCCCTGACCAAAAAGGTGGGGGCTAATTGAGTTAATGGCTAGACGGCGAACAGCCCTTTAGATTTATTGCTATATTTGACTTGAACCGCCTTCGAACGCTTACCTTTGAAGATTGAGTACGGACGGTTCTTTTTCTAACGCCAATCAACCTATAAAGTACGTATTAAACTTAAATATTGGGCGTTCTCCCTTCGGTTGGCTCATTCCGTCGCTTCACCCCTCTCGCGATAACTTATGCCACTGATATCGATTAAGCTCGATGTGACATCAAGTGCCTGCGAACAATCATCCAACGCCTCCGCTACTGCGTAGCTGCGCTTCGTCGTGCCTCCTTATTGCCTTTCACTGGCTTCAATTAAGGTCGAGTAAGGGCTTGTTTTCTTATGTGCCGATTTTCCTTTCGACTCGCATCTCTTGATGGTGCTCGCAGGCTGTTCACCATCCTCAATCAGAACCTTCTCTACAAGGGTAAATAAACGCTGCGCGCCCCTGCAGAGAAGAACCCTGTTTGAGGTCTGGTCAGCCAAGCGGCTCCATAAAAGTGATACTCAAACAGAAAGGAAACTCCTCATGGCACAACAAAACTCAACCCCAACTCTCTCTACATTGATGCTCAGCGACCAGCATTTCGCCGCTGGGCACGAAAGCTCACCAAAAAATGATATCTCTTTACTGCGTATTCCTCAGCGTACAGAGGAATACGCGCCCGGCTTTTTTCTTACGCCGTGTAGCGACATTACCTTAGCTGAACTCAAAATCGCGGGATTTACTCCGCGTGATTCTAAGTTCTACTCATCCACTCTGGCTGAGGTTGAGAAGAGTATCTTACACCACTTTAAAATAGGGGACTTAATTGACAATTTTATTGTGAAGGATGTATCAACCCCTTCGAGATCCCTCTTTTCGTTTCACCCTTGCCAGTTTTAATTACTGGGATATTTTTGTATTAACGTAAGGAGTAAGTCATGAAATATCTCTCTCACTATATTCAAGCCAAACAAACGCAAGCATTTAATGAGGCGGGGGCGTTCTTTGCTTTTTCTAATAAGCAGTTCGATGAAGCAAAAAAAGAGGGCGTGAAATATGCGTCGTTAGGTATGGGTTTAATTTGCCCTGTTGATAATGTGAAGCAATTAATGACCCGTTTAGATTCTATTGCTCAAGAAGGGATCGCCGAAGACATCGAAGAGAATGGTAAAAAAGCGATCATTCGCCGTGAGCTATTCAATCACGAGTGTTTCTATACCAATGACATTTGTGATTGTATCGAAAAGCTCGAAGGGTAT
>NZ_JBFRMS010000083.1:0-27568 GCF_041470505.1 Vibrio sp. 10N.261.55.C5 | reverse complement strand
TGCAGGTGTAATGCGGACAAACTAGCGGGATGTTAGCCAGCTTAAATACTGAGTCTAGAAAACCTTGCAGCGCTCTCAATGGCATAGAGAAAACGCGCTTCACCATCAGTGCGGTAGTAATGGCTAAGTCGCTGAATCGGCGAGGTCTACCACGCTTGCCTTGTTTGTTTTGTAACGAGGTTTAGGCATGAGGCTACGACGATTGATGGGTGTAGCCGATCAGATCGTAGTTTCTTGATTTAGTTTCATCGATTTAAGCAACAAGGCCTGGTGTCGGATTTATCATCGGAGAATCACAAGATATTGACGAAAACCTGACGACGATTCCAGGAACGAGTTCCAATATAACTGCTGATGTGACTGCCGATGCTCTCTTGCTTGGTGTTCAATATCAACATCGTTTTTAACTTTTACTTTGGAGTTCAGAACGTAAAAATTTAGGAATCATATAAAAATTGCAGGGCTCGACAGTGAGTTGAGCCCTTTTCTCATTATTAGCTGTTTTAGCATTATTTAAATAGCTGGAAGCTCATTAAGTAAGAAATAGCTGCTTAGAAAAACGTTTTAATTCAGACGAATTCAACGGTTATGGTTATTAAAAATGAAATTTACAAAGCTTAGTAAAACAATCTGTTTGGCACTGTTTGCCTTACATATCTCTCCATCGTTTGCCCAAGATTCAAACTTGATTCCTGTGACTATCGAAAAAGCGCACAAACAAGCATTCACATCTTCAATCAACGAGGTTGGCAAAATCAGGGCAACGGATTCTGCTGCATTGACATTCAGTGCCTCCGACAAAATTCTCAACATCCATTTCAAAGATGGAGATTCAGTTAAAAAAGGCGAGTTGATCGCTCAATTGGACAATACCAAAGCGAAAGCCGATCTAGACAAAGCAAGAAGCTCTCTAGCGTTAGCAAAGTCGAAATTAAAGCGAGTACAAGAATTACTAAAGAAACAGCCCGACTCTATGTCTCAACAAGATGTGGAAGAACTGGGAGAGCAGGCGAATCTAGCAGCAGCGGATTACCGACAGAAAGAAGCGCTGATGAATGACTATTTATTGGTAGCGCCATTTGATGGGCAGTTAACTAATTTTACCCACTCAGTGGGCAGTAAGATTGATGGCGCAACCGCGTTGGTGAGTTTGATTAAACTCGATCCTGTCGAAGTTCAGTATTCGATTGGACAATCGGATTTAGGCAACGCAAAACTTGGGCAGAATGTCTCTATTCAAGTTGATGCTTTTGTCGATGAAGCATTTTCTGGTGTGGTGGATTACATTGCCCCCGCGGTTGATGAGAGTTCAGGTCGCGTAGAAGTACACGCGCACGTGACCAATCCAGATCATCGTTTAGTTCCGGGTATGTTTGCCAAAGTAAGCCAAATGACGAGCGAAGACACGACTCAAATGGTGGTTTCCCAAAATTCCGTTCAAGCAAAAAATGCACAACGTTTTGTATGGATTGTGAATGGCGAAAAAATCGAGCAACGCATTGTTGAATTGGGCGTGAACACTAACGATGGGTACGTCGTTGTAGAAAACGGATTGAAACTGGGTGATCAGGTCGTAGTGACGGGACAACAGAACCTAAAAAAAGCGTCTCTAGTTAAGGTAATGAACCCTAATGCGGAGCAGAAAACGGTTGAGCTAATAACGGAGCCAATAGACACAGAGGTCACTAAGGCGGCCGTTAAGCACGAGGTAGAAAAGACCGAAACACAGGTTGATGAAGCACATCCGGTTGAGCCTTCGGTTGATTGGACGGAAGCAACAAAAGGTGTAGACGAAGCGATCAATGAAAATAGCGAGCAAGCAGAGACTAGCGCGACTGTTGAGGATTCATCGAGCAAAATCCAAAGCAAGGAAGCCGTAACGAAGGAGAATCTGAATGAAGCTTCCTGAGATTTGTATTAAGCATCCAGTTTTTGCTTCAGTACTGAGTATCGCAATTGTCTTATTTGGCCTGCTGTCATTTCAGAAACTATCGATCCAATATTTCCCTGAACATAAAACACCTTCAGCCACGGTAACGGCTGCGATCAATGGCGCGAGCGCTGAATTTATGTCGCGCAATGTGGCCGACAAACTGATTACTGCGGCAACCGGCCTCGACAGCGTGAAAACCATGACGACGGACTGTCAGGAGGGCACGTGTAATCTAAAAATCATCTTTGAAGATGACATTGATGACGTCGAATACACCAGCTTGATGAACAACCTGCGCAGCAGCGTGGAAGCGATTGGTGATTTCCCGCCAAGTATGACGGATAAGCCAACGGTCACGGATGACTCTTCTGACACCAGTATGCCGAGTAACATCATCACGTTTGTGAATACTGGCAAGATGTCTAAGCAAGACATGTACGACTACATTAGTCAGCAAGTCGTGCCTCAATTTAAGCACATCCAAGGTGTGGGTGGTATTTGGGGACCGTATGGTGGCAGCGAGAAGGCGGTGCGTGTTTGGTTGGAACCGGATCGCATGATGGCGCTCAATATGAGTGCATCCGATGTTGTTGGAACATTGAGCTCATACAATGCAACGTTTACCGCAGGTACCATCAAGGGGCAGGTGCGAGATTTCTCCATTAACCCAGTCAACCAAGTGACCAGTGTTGATGATGTGCGAGATTTGGTGGTTCGTGTCGATAACGGCAAGATCATTCGTGTCGGAGATATTGCTGAAGTCAAAATGGGGGAAGAGAGCCTTACGCCGAGCATTCTTCGTGTAGATGACAATTTAGCGATGTCGATTCAGGTACTGCCACTGAAAAGTGAAAACCCAGTTACAGTTGCAAATAAAGTTAAGAAACAGATTGATGTGATTCAGCCTCAGTTGCCAGAAGGCATTGAGATGAAGATGGTTTATAACCAAGCTGATTTCATTAAAACCGCAATTGACGAAGGTTTCATGACTTTGGTTGAGGCGATTGTTCTTGTTTCAGCCGTTGTCGTGTTGTTCCTTGGTTCAGTTCGTGTGGCGTCTATTCCTATTATCACGATCCCAGTCTGTGTGATTGGTGTGTTTGCAGTTATGCATGTGCTCGGGTTTAGTATCAACGTGCTGACTATCTTGGCCATCATTCTTGCGATTGGTTTAGTCGTCGATGATGCCATTGTAGTGGCTGAAAACTGTTACCGACATATCGAAGAGGGAGAAACCCCTTTTAATGCGGCAATCAAAGGGTGCCGAGAGATCGTCTTTCCTGTGATAGCGATGACGCTGACTTTAGCGGTCGTGTATCTCCCTATTGGTTTGATGTCGGGCTTAACCGCCGATCTATTTAGACAATTTGCTTTCACGTTAGCAGCAGCAGTGATCATCTCTGGGTTTGTGGCTTTAACGCTCTCGCCCATGATGTGTGCTTACTTAATGAAGCCAGTTACAAAGCCGGCAAGGTGGTACAAAAAAGTTGATGCGAAGCTGAATGTTCTGTCTGACTTGTACACCAAGGAACTTAGCAAATGGTTTGAGCGTAAAACACTGATGAGTGGTATTGCCTTGGCATTGATTGCTCTATCTGCTTTGGCGGTTTGGACAATGCCTCAAGTG
This sequence comes from Vibrio sp. 10N.261.55.C5, assembly GCF_041470505.1. NCBI lineage: Bacteria > Pseudomonadati > Pseudomonadota > Gammaproteobacteria > Vibrionales > Vibrionaceae > Vibrio > Vibrio sp. 10N.261.55.C5. The sequence continues at coordinate 24,008 of NZ_JBFRMS010000083.1, read as the reverse complement.
TTGCTTCCAACGGAAGATACTGGTTTTGTTGAGGTCACTTCAACGCCTCCTACAGGAGTCGGACGTCAGTATCACCTAGACAAGAACGAGCAACTCAACAGTGTGTTCAAAGGTGATAATTCAGTAGAAGCGAATTTATCTTACATCGAAGGGACTCCGACCAATCACGTTTTATTGAAATCATGGGGCGAGCGTGACCAGTCAGCTGATGAGTTGGTGAACGAGTTTATCGCTAAAGCGCAAAGTTCGGTCTCTGCTTATGGCATGTCTTTCAAGGTTCGCTCGGCTGATAACTTGAACATTGCCACTAATATGATCCTAGAGTTAACGACGGTTAACCGTGATACCACCGTATTGTCGGAAACGGCGAATGAGGTGGTGGAGGCGCTTGAGAGTTATGAGGGCGTGACCAACATTAAAAATTCGATGTTGCGTGACCAATTGCGTTATGACTTGTCGATTGACCGCAATGCTATCGTATTGTCTGGTGTGGATTACAGTAACGTAACCAACGCGTTATCGACCTTCCTTGGTTCTGTGAAGGCGGCAGATTTGCAAGCCGATGACGGTTATACATACCCCATTCAAGTTCAAGTTAACCGAAAGGATCTCGGCGACTTTAAGGTTCTCGATAAGCTGTATGTGGATTCACAGTCGGGGCAAAGGCTTCCTTTGTCTCAGTTTGTTTCGATCAAACAAGTGACATCAGAATCTAACTTTAAGACGTTCATGGGTAAAGACAGTGCTGAAATCACCGCGGACTTGATGCCCGGATATACGGCGAGCGACGTGAAGGCATACATTGATGACACGGTACCAAGTCTGTTGAAACCTGCTCAGAGCTACGAGTTCAATGGCGTAGTTAAAGACCTGGTTGATTCAACCGCGGGCGCACAAGTGCTGTTCGTATTGGCGTTGATTTTCATCTTCTTGATCTTGGCGGCGCAGTTTGAAAGCTTTGTCGACCCAATGATCATCTTGCTGACGGTGCCATTGTGTATCGTGGGTGCGATTTTGACGCTGTCGGTATTTGGTCAAAGTCTCAATATTTATTCGAAGATCGGACTGCTGACATTGGTTGGCCTAGTGACCAAACACGGTATTTTGCTGGTGGAGTTTGCCAACGAGAAACGCAAATCTGGCGTGAGTGCAAAAGAAGCGGCGATCAGCAGCGCGCGTTCAAGGCTGCGTCCTATCTTGATGACCTCACTGACGATGATCCTTGGTTCATTGCCATTGGCACTGGCGGATGGCCCGGGTTCCTTAGGTCGAATCAATATTGGTTTGGTTCTGGTCGGTGGCTTGTCTGTCGGAACTTTTTTCTCATTGTTCTTAGTGCCAGTCGCGTATGTCGGTATGGCGAACCTAAAGCAAATGGATTTGTTGACTCGATTGAGAACTAAACCAGCCTAATCTGGCTAATCGATTACGATTAACGTAATTGAAGATACAAAAAAGCGTCCACCAATATTATGGTGGGCGCTTTGTTATTTACTGTATTAGCCGTCTGAACAAGCTAATCCTAATCGAACCGATTAAAACAGAGCGTACTTATCTAGAATGGAGCAAAGTTATCAGGCACAATCGTAGGGACAGTCCAACGCTGATGAGCGTCTACCGATTCCAACCCTGAGTTGTGCTGTGGAATCTGTCCACGGTCGCCATACAACCACAATACCAAGTTCGAACGTTCACCACTTGTTATCGGCAGTGCCGCATGGGCAACGTTTCCTCGATGAATCATAGCGACACCGGGTGTGAATGTCGTTTCGTTCATCTTACCCGTAGCAGGATCATAAAAGTTAAGTTCTGACCCCGAAAACTCTTCATCTGGCATATTTATATTAATGTTGAGCGTGACAGAAGACGCATCAGTATGCAGGCGTAAAGAGGTATCTTTGTTCGCTTGATACTGAATCGAGAACCCAAAAGTTTGCGTATCGTAACCCATGATTTCAGGGAACAATAAGCGAGCGATAGGGCGCATGTAACTGTCGAGTAAATCTCGGTAAAACGCTTGGAAACTTGGCGCGGCTAAATAACCTTCAGATCGGCTGTCTAACATTGCTCCACCACGGTTAAGCACTATGCCGTATGGTGGGCGCAGCGGGATTTGAGCGTAAGAGACCGCTTCCAAGTAATCACGCAACTCAGCGAGACGTTCAGCATCAAAGAACTGAAACTTAAACACCCCAGGAGAGATCTCTTCGAGTAAGTCTTTTACCGCGATTTCTTTCTCTGGATCTTGCCAAGCTTCTCTAACAGCTTCACGCAGGCGGGCATCTAACAGCGAATCGTCGAAACCCAATTGACTGCCTTCCGCGCTTGCTTCCCATTCTTTCCAAGCATCGCTGAACAAGCCCTTATTGTTGTCCCAAAACTGTTGTACAGAAGGAGCTCGTTGAAGCATCGCTTCTCGTGTTGGTAAATCGATGGCACGTGCGCGCTCTAGTTGATTAGATAACATAATGTGTTCGCTCCTTTTGTTTGCTTGCAACCAATCTATTACACCAAGGTTTGTAGATAAACGGGGCGCTGGGCAAAACAGAATTAACGTTTTCTATATAATCAGCGTGAAGGAGGGGTTACTTTAAGAAGCTTTCAGTCCTTGCTTAGGCGAGGTCATTTGAACGCAAGTTTAACTTAGCGAGTTGCGATGTCGTGGGCGTATCAGTGATAAAACAGCGTATGGATGAGATACCCACACGCCGTTTTCAAGTATCAGTAGTGATTCGAGACACAACTGATGGGGTGACTTTCTATCTATGAGTAATCTATCTATGATCAATATTGATCTTCGAGAAGCTGACCGAGAATACTTGACCAGCAAACTCTCTTGAAGGCTTTATTTGGGCGTAAAGACCGGCTTTAAAGTAGTACTCTTCCTCTAACCATGCTTTTGACAACGTAACCTTGTTGCCATCACGATCTTCTGTTTCTATGCCCCATGGTAAGAAATGTTCTGTTAATTCATTATCAATGAGTGTTGAAAGGTAAATACCTTGGTCATCAAGACGAATCGTGTAATCCCAATCCAGGTTTGCTGGTGCAACCCCTAGGTTGACACTGAATGGCTGACAGTCGCTACACATTTTGTTTCCTGGTAGAAATGAATCGTTCAGAACAACGCGTACAGGTTTGTTTTCACCATCCCACTGCAATTTGACCAGCGCTTGCTTAATGTCCTTGCCATGGATTTGACCAAGAACCACTTTAGGGTCGCTGCCTGTCACATCTTTATTCGGAAATTGGTCAACGCTTAACGTCGCTTTTAGTTCGTGTGTTCCGGTTACTGCCCAGTTTTGGTCTTTAGTGCTGCATCGATTTTCGGTATTGAACTTATACAATTCACGAAGTTCCGAACGAGCGTATTTTGTGTTTGCTGTTGTTGAAACTTGACCACCAAGATCAACGGTGAATTTTAGACGTTCTTCGCCATTAACAGACTCACGAGAGAACCAAGGAAGATGAGTGTCGTTGGTTAAGTACTCTTTACCATTACATTCTTGGGGGATGAGCTCGGCAGCGCTGCTACGGCCATTGTTGTAGTAATCGTCACCACTGACTGGAAGGGTGATTTTCCATTGCTCGATGTTCCAATTGCAATCGGTGCATGTTTTAAGCTCTGCTTGTTCGCTTTTAGCATTAGCTTCACAGCCAGCGAGTAATAATCCACTAGAGATAAACGCAGCAACTTTGAGGTATTTTAAAGGTTGTTGATAGTTGAACATAAAAATTTTTTGTAATACAAATGGTGAGCAAACTTTATCGATAAACCATGAGGTTTTCATTGGCTAAAGAGCGGTTTTACATTTTGTTGACAGAGCTTTGAGCTACCGATCCCAAAAACACATCTCAATACAATTTTTCTAGTTATGGAGCTAGAGTCAATAGGTTGGTTTTCTTATACGGCTTAGTAATGATTCTCTGAACGATCATGCAAATCCTTTTGCATGTTCGATGGGGGATGCGTTGTTTAGAAATCGTAGTTGAGGTTCATTGAGCTGTAGATTTCGGCGTTACTTTGGTCTGATGCGACAGTGGTGTTGTAGATGTATTCTGTATCAAAAGTCAGCGCCAAATTGCCCATTAAGATGTTCTTTAGATAGCCTTTGAGGTTGTAATTGGTGTTCTCTTCACCGTAAGCCATGTTAGCGGTTGCCCCCATAGAAAACGTTTCTGTGAGCGTCAGAGAGCCATCAACACTGGCATTGACGATCAGCTCATAGTTCTCTTTGTTCGGGAACTCTTCATCGGAGGACTGGCGTTGACTGATTCGGTAACTCGGACCAGCAGAGCCTTGGAGTTTGATTCTTTCTGTATCATAAAAGTGGCGACCCAACCCTGTAGCCGTTATGAATTGCTTACGATAAGTACCAAAGTGGTCGTGTTCAAAACGTGTTGTCGCGACCAAATAGGTGACTTCGTTCAAGTCATAGCTGATACCATAGTTGGTGGTATAGCGATTGGTGCCGTCTTCGTCGTTTTCTGCATCGGTATAGTAGGTATCAAACTGAACTCGTTGGCCCCAGTTCTCTTTTTGTATCCAACAGAGATTCCAGAGTTGATCGACAAAGATGAACTGGTGTTTTGCGAGTAGATAAACCCGAGCTTGGTCAGGGGCGTAAAAGGGGATTCTTCAGTTTCTTCTTATACCTCAGAAGCTTCGCTTAATACAACGTCGTCCTCGAGTACTACTTCTTCAACCTCTTCTCCAAATACGGGCATAGAGAACGCGATGAGAAATAGAGGCAGCTTTGCTAGGGAGCGTGTGTATAAAACTGTGTTGGTTAATGGGTGCTTAGTTTATGTTCAAAGCGCGCGAACAGTATTTAAATGAAGGTGAATGATCTTTCGTGAGGTTATTTGATATCGGTTTAGGAATATTTGGAGTGGTTGAAAGCAGTGTGATGAGTAGGGAATGCGCACCAATACAGAGAACAGGCGTCCTCTGTGTTGGCTATATGCGGTGCTAGATTCAGCCTGATCTTTGGCGTCTGGCGACCAAAGTGAATCGGTAATCGTTAGATGTGAAGTAGTTGCGGCTGTATTCAAATACTGTGTTGTTAGCTAGGTAACCACGAGTACGTTTTTCAATAATCGGTTGAGCAGGGTCAATACCTAACTGTTTAGCAACGTCTTCAGGCGGAAGAATCGGTACCAATTCCTGCTCACTTCGATCAATCACCATGCCTTTGGTGTTCTCAATAAAGTCGTATTTTGATGTCTGCATCACTTGATAGGTGAGATCTGGGAATAGAGCAACAGGTAACCAAGTTTCTTCAACCGTGATTGGATTGTTGTCTATGAAACGAACACGTTTTACGTAGAAAACCAATTCGCCTTCTTTGATATCTAAATGTTCAGACATCGCCAAAGAACACGGCTTCATTTCGAAGGCCAGAACTTCACTGTGTGTAACCACATCCAAATGCGCCCACTTTTCTTGAAAGCTCGACTGTTTGTAGATGTCGTAATTGATCTTGTTCTCTTTTACGTAAGTGCCGCTGCCTTGAACGCTTTCAAGCTCATCGTTTTCGATCAGTAGTTTCAGTGCTTGCCTAACCGTTACGCGGCTTACCGAGAATACTTCACGCAATTGCGCTTCCGTTGGGAGTGCTTCTCCAACTTTATATTCTCCAGAACTGATCTTTTCTCTTATTGCATCGGCGATTTGGCGATACATAGGGAGTCTTGCCATTTTTGCCTCATTTGTGCGCTAGGACAACTAGACTTTGATTAACAACCTGTACCTTAAATACGTAAATTTGCTCTATATAAGCCTTGCTTTAAAGGTTAGTGTGAGCGTCGTATCGGCGTTTTGTAGTACATATAATACAAATTAAACGATACATAACAAGCTTTCTTAAAGGATTTACCAATACGATTTAAATACAAATTAAATACAAATATGTATTGATGAGATCGTGATCACGGATTAAATGTCTTGAAGTTGTATTATTCTTCTCGTCGACAGGGACGACTGTCGTACTAATCCGTGACTATGGGACAAAGGTTATGAAACTTACTACTCTAACGAATAAGTCGCTCGTAAATCTGCAAACTACGTTTAGCAGTCGAGAAGAAGCGATTTACGCACTTGCTGACCAACTGGATCAGCAAGGCAAACTGCATAACAAGCAAGAGTACCTTGATGCAGTATTTGCTCGTGAAGAGCAAGGCCCGACAGCGCTTGGTGAAGGCCTAGCAGTACCGCATGGCAAGACTGACGCGGTTAAAGAAGCTGGCTTCGCTGTAGCAACGCTTAAAGAAGACATGAAATGGAAAGGCTTGGATGAAGACGAAGATGTAAATCTTATCTTCCTAATTGCGATTCCAAATGCAGAAGCGGGTTCTACCCACATGCATCTGCTCACTGCATTGACAACTACATTGGTTGACGACGATGTTCGCGAAGCGGTATTAAAAGCGACAACGGCTGAAGAAATCTTTGCGCTTCTTGATGGCGACAATCAACAAGAAGAAAAACAAGACAACTTAGATACAAATGCACCGACAATTGTATGCGTTACTGCTTGCCCTGCAGGTATTGCTCATACTTATATGGCGGCAGAATACCTAGAAAAAGCCGGCAAAAAGCTTGGCTACAAGGTTCATGTTGAAAAGCAGGGCGCAAACGGTATTGAAGATCGCTTAACTGCGGAACAACTTAATAATGCTGTAGCGTGTGTGTTTGCTGCTGAAGTTGCGATTAAAGAATCTGAGCGCTTTAATGGCATTCCTCGTGTTGAAACCCCAGTTGCAGAACCGATTAAGCACGGTGAACGCATTCTTAACGAAGCGATTGAAGAGTCGAAAAAAGGTAACGGTGCAGAACGTAAAGTTGCTACCGATGACAAACCGAAGAAACTACCGTTGAAAACTGAGCTTAAACAAGCACTGCTTTCTGGTATTTCTTACGCGGTTCCTCTTATCGTTGCTGGTGGTACTGTTCTTGCGGTTGCTGTTCTTATCGCGCAAATTTTTGACCTGCAAGAGCTCTACGCAACAAAAGATTCTTGGCTATGGATGTATCGCAAACTAGGTGGCGGCCTACTGGGTACATTGATGGTGCCAGTACTGGCGGCTTACACAGCTTACTCATTAGCAGATAAACCGGCACTTGGTCCTGGTTTTGCCGCAGGTATTGCAGCAAACATCATTGGTTCAGGTTTCCTTGGTGGTGTCGTTGGTGGTTTGATTGCGGGTTACGTGATGCGCTGGGTGAAAGAGCATGTTCGCTTGGGCCCTGCATTTAACGGTTTCCTTACTTTCTACCTTTACCCGGTGATTGGTACTTTGGTAGCAGGTAGCTTAATGCTGTTTGTTATCGGTAAACCTGTTGCGTTCCTAAACCAAGGTCTGACGGATTGGTTGAACGGTATGTCAGGCACTAACGCTCTGCTTCTAGGTGCGATTCTTGGCCTGTTTGTATCATTCGACTTGGGTGGTCCGGTAAACAAAGCCGCTTACGCATTCTGTTTAGGTGCAATGGCGAACGGTGTTTATGGCCCATACGCAATCTTTGGTTCAGTAAAAATGGTATCAGCGTTCACCGTAACGGCTTCAACCATGATTGCTCCACGCCTATTCAAAGACTTTGAGATTGAAACCGGTAAATCTACATGGCTACTTGGCCTAGCGGGTATTACCGAAGGTGCAATCCCAATGGCGATTGAAGATCCAATCCGTGTAATCGGTTCATTCTTACTAGGCTCTGTGGTTACAGGTGCGATGGTTGGTGCGGCAGGTATTGGTCTATCGACTCCGGGCGCAGGTATCTTCTCTATCTTCTTGTTACACGATTCCGGTTTGGGCGCATTCTCTGCTGCGGCAATCTGGTTCGGTGCTGCGATTGTCGGCACAGTAATTTCAACCATTACTCTTCTGATGTGGCGTGGTCACGCTGTAAAAAAGGGTAAGTTTGAAGCAAGCACTGCAACACAGAACTAACTGAATTTTGAGTTAGCTCCTAACTCACTGTGAAATCAATATATAAAAAATAATAAACAACTTGGCTGTCCTAAATACCTGTGCTCCTAACGGTTTTATTCACACAGATTCTGGGCGTGGTTTTCTGCACCCTAAATTTAGTGGCAGCCAATTTTAACCCCTTGAAAAACTTTAATTTAGTCGTATTTGAGTTCGAATTTTAGATTTACTCGAAGCGACACATTTAGGTAAATGATTATGACTACATCACGCGTACATATTACTCCACACATGCACTGGGATCGTGAATGGTATTTCACAACAGAAGAGTCTCGTATTCTTCTAGTGAACAACATGGAAGAAATCATGAACCGTCTGGAGAGTGATCCAGAATACAAATACTACGTTCTAGATGGTCAAACCGCCGTTCTAGAAGACTACTTTGCGATCAAACCAGAGAACACAGAACGCGTAAAAGCATTGGTTGAAGCGGGCAAGTTAATTATTGGCCCTTGGTATTCTCAAACCGACACAATGCAAGTTTCTGGTGAGTCAATTGTACGCAACATGATGTATGGTATTCGTGACTGTATGAAGTTTGGCGATGCAATGAAGATTGGTTACCTACCAGATTCATTCAGCATGAGCTCACAGCTGCCAATGATCTACAACGGCTTCGACATCACGCGTGCAATGTTCTGGCGTGGTTGTTCAGAGCGTCATGGCACCAACAAAACAGAATTCTTATGGCAGTCTAATGACGGCAGTGAAGTAACGGCACAAGTGCTTCCGCTGGGTTACGCGATTGGTAAATACCTTCCACAAGACGAAGAAGGCTTGCGTGCTCGTTTAGATAAGTACTTCCCAGTGCTAGAAAAGCCATCGGTGACTAAAGATATCTTGCTACCGAACGGCCACGACCAAATGCCGATTCAAAAAGACATCTTTGAAGTAATGGACAAGCTTCGCGAAATCTACCCAGATCGTGAATTCTCAATGAGCCGTTACGAAGAAGTGTTCGAGAAAGTAGAAGCGGCGCGCGACCAACTCGACACAATCAAAGGCGAGTTCAACGACGGTAAATACATGCGTGTTCACCGTACGATCTCTTCTACGCGTATGGACATCAAACTGATCCACGCAGAAATCGAAAACAAGATTGTAAACATCTTAGAACCGCTAGCGTCTATCGCTTGGACATTAGGTTTTGAATACCACCACGGTTTGATTGAGAAAATGTGGAAAGAGAGCATGAAGAACCACGCTCATGACTCTATTGGTTGCTGTTGTTCAGACAAGGTACACGCTGAAATCTTAAACCGTTACATCCTTGCTGACGACATGGCGACCAACCTGATTCACTTCTACAAGCGTAAGATTGTTGACCACATGCCAGATCGCGAAGGTTGCGACAAACTGGCGATGTTCAACCTTTCTCCATACGAGCGTGAAGAAGTGGTTAACACCACTATCACTATCCGTGCTCAAGAGTTCTCTATCTTTGATGAAAACGAAAACCCAGTTGAGTACTTCATCCAAGACAAGCGCCAAATTGACCCGGGTAAAGTAGACCGTCAAATCGTTCACTACGGTAACTACGACCCGTTCATGGAGTTTGATATTCAAATCAAACGCATTGTGCCAGCGATGGGCTTCACCACGTTACACATCCAAGGTAACGAGAAGGGTGCAGTAAAAGTTGCAGAACAAAAAGACTACTTACTAGAGAACGAGTACTACCGAATCAATGTAAACGACAACGGTACTCTGACTATTTTCGATAAAGAGACAGAGCAAGTATTCGACCAAGTACTTCGTTTGGAAGACGGTTCTGATGACGGTGATGAGTACGATTACTCTCCATCTCGTCAAGAATGGTTACTGTATTCAGACGAGTTCCCAGTCGAAACATCGATTGACCACCAAGGCTTCCAATCGGTAGCGAACATCGCTTTCCGAATGAACGTACCTGCAAACCTTGCAGAGCGTGAAGAACGCACGGGTCAAAACGGATTCGTTGAAGCGCAATGCCAAGTGGTATTGAAGCAAGGTTCTCGCCGCATTGAAGTACGTATGGAACTAGACAACCAAGCCGACGACCACCGTGTACGTGTCTTAGTACCAACGCCATTCGTTTCTGAAACTGTGGTTGCAGACAACCAGTTCGGTTGTATTACTCGACCAACCAATGACCCTGCTATGGCGGTTTGGGAAGAAGAGAAGTGGAAAGAAGCACCGGTTCCGGTTTACCAACTGATGAACTTCGCTGCATTAGAAAACGGCAAAGCGGGCATGGCGATTATGTCGAATGGTCTACGTGAATTTGAGGTGATTGCATCTCAAGGTGACGAAAACCGAGATACCTTCGCACTGACACTGTTCCGTGGTATCGGCGTGTTGGGTAAAGAAGAGCTATTGCTTCGCCCAGGCCGTCCATCAGGCATCAAGATTCCGACACCAGATTCGCAAGTGCGCGGTAAGTTAGTGTGTGAATTCACGTTGTGCGGTTTCTCTGGTAACCATATTGACGCGAACATCATGGCGCAAGCACGTGACAATGTCACTCAAATCGAATGCTACAACAAGATCCCTTACAACGCGATGAAGCTCAACGTGGGTGAGCAGAACCTACCTATGAGTTTTAGCCTTCTGTCTAAGCAACAATCAGGCGTGGTGTTGAGTGTGCTGAAGAAAGCGGAAGACGAAGATGCACTGATCATGCGTGTCTACAACCCGGCAGAATCGGGTTCAGTATCGGATTCAATCTCTTTTACTCAAGCGGTTTCAAGCTGGAAAGAGACAAGCATGGACGAGCGCGTACGCGAAGGTGATGTAGCATCTGAAGAGTTCGGCCAGATAGCACCTTGCCAAGCAAAAACATTCCAAATCAAATTCTAATTTCGATAACCCGCTCACCTTGGTGGGCGGGAATGGTGAACGACAATGAAAATTGTAATTGCCCCTGATTCATTTAAAGAATCACTCGACGCTCATCAAGTTGCGTCTTGTATTGAGCGTGGATTTGCCGATGTTTTCCCTTACGCAGAGTTTGTGAAAATTCCACTCGCCGATGGCGGAGAAGGCACGGTAGACGTGTTGCTAGAGGCGCTCAATGGTAAGAAGCAACGGCTGCACACGACGGATCCAATCGGGCGTGAATGTACGGCTTATTGGGCTTCGTTGGAACAGACTGTTGATGGCGCCAACGTAAAAACTGCCTTGGTGGAATTTGCTCAAGCATCGGGTTTAGACCTATTAACCGTAGAAGAAAGAGCACCGTTAACCGCATCTTCGTTTGGTACTGGGCTATTGATCAAAGATGCACTAGATCAAGGTGTTGAACAAATCATTATTGGTTTGGGCGGCAGCGCAACCAATGATGCAGGTGCTGGCATCTTACAAGCGTTGGGAGGCAAGTTATTAGACAAGCAAGGCAACGAGCTATCTGGTGGCGGCGCCGAATTAAGCCGGTTAGCAAGCATCGATCTTGAAGGACTGCACCCTAGATGCAAAGAAGTGACGTTCGTGGTCGCGTGTGATGTGAATAATCCATTATGTGGCGAAAGCGGAGCCAGTACTGTGTTTGGTCCGCAAAAAGGCGCATCAAAAGCTCAAGTTGAACAACTTGATACTGCGATCGGGCACTTTGCCGATATCGCTCAAGCACATACGGGTACTAATCATCGCGACACAGCTGGATTTGGTGCTGCTGGTGGTACACCTCTGGGGTTAAGTCTTGCATTCAATATCCAAATTAAAGCGGGTATTGAGGTGGTATTAGATGCCTTGGATGCAGATAAGGTTCTTGAAGGTGCTTCACTGGTCGTGACCGGAGAGGGGCAGATGGACAACCAAACCCTGCAAGGTAAAACACCTTTCGGCATCGCTCAGCGAGCTCAAAAGTTGAGTATTCCAACCATTGGAATTGCGGGCTCTTTGGGGCAAGACGTTGAAAAACTTTACGGCTCAATGTCTAGCTTATTTGGAACCGTACGTTCACCTCAGTCTTTAGACCAAGTTTTATCAGAAGCGAATCAAAACCTGACTCGCACTGCCCGTAATATCGCCGCCACGCTCAAGCTTGGTAGCCAGATTTTTAATGAGAAGTAATTATGTCTCTATTTAAACTCGACAACGTTATTCAAAACTACGCATGGGGAAGCAAAGACTCCATTAACCAATTGTTTGGTATTGTGAACCCAAACCAGGAACCTCAAGCAGAAATTTGGATGGGTGCTCATCCAAATGGTTGTTCAAAGGTAGGCGATACCGGTGAATCGCTTTCTCACATGATTGATGAAAACAAAATCGATGTCTTAGGCGGATACACGGCGGCTCGTTTCGGTGAATTGCCTTTCTTGTTTAAGGTGTTGGCCGCTGAAACACCGTTATCGATTCAGGTTCACCCGAACAAGCGAAAATCAGAATTAGGTTTTGAGCGTGAGAATGCACTTGGTATCCCTTTGAATGCGTCTAATCGCAACTACAAAGATCCAAACCATAAACCTGAGTTGGTTTATGCGTTGACCTTCTACAAAGCGATGAATGGCTTTCGTCCAATCGACGACATTATTGCCTTGTTCGAAGAAGCGGATATTCCTTCGTTAGCGATTGAGCTTAATGTACTAAAAGCCAATGCCGACAGTGATTCTTTGAAGTCGTTCTTTAGCGCCATTATGTCTCTTGAAGGTGACCGCAAAGCGTCTGCGCTTAATGAGCTTTATGCTGCACATGCGCGACCAGCCAAAACGGTCATGGGGCGTGAAGCTCTTCAATACAGCATCGAATTCAAACAGCATTATCCAGGTGATATTGGCTTATTTGCGCCATTAATGCTTAACACGGTTGAGCTGGCGCCCGGTGAAGCGATGTTCCTGTTCGCAGAAACCCCACATGCTTATGTTCAAGGTACGGGTTTAGAGATTATGGCAAACTCAGACAATGTGCTGCGTGCCGGTCTCACTCCCAAATATATCGATGTCCCTGAGCTTATCGACAACACAATCTTTGAGCCGATTAAGCCAGAAGATATCCGCCTTAAGCCTGTATTGAAAGAGGGCAAGATGAGTTATCCGATTCCAGTGGATGACTTTGGCTTTGATATCTTGTCTGCGACTGATGAGAGCAAGTCACAGTATCTACGTAGCGCGGAGATCTTGTTCTGTGTGGAAGGAGAGGCGACCGTCACTTCAGAAGGGCGGTCAGTTTCTCTTAAGCCCGGAGAATCGGTCTTTGTAAGTAGTAATTCAAGTGTTTACCAATATCAAGGGAATGGCATTTTGGCTCGTGCTTTTAACTAGTGCCCCCGTGCTAGCGATCAGCAAAAGAAATGTCAGAGTGCCACTGTAAAGTGGTACTCAATATTGGATTGATGGTTGTTACCTATCTGTCTTTGACAGTCATGATTATTGACCATACCCGCTACTCTGGCGGGTTTTTTCATTATTAGAATGAGCAGATATAAGCGTGTAGAAAAGACAAACCCTGCGATCAGAGCAGGGCTTTTTATTGAATTAGTACTGAGTGACTGGTTAGGCAATGTGCGTCATTTTATTAAGCACAAAGGCTTCAATACAACCTTCAGTCGCAGCCATGTAGTCAGCGATGTGTTGGCTCGCTAAGTGTTTCTCTAGATGAACTTCAGACTCCCAGTTCTCATGAAAAACGAAGTGAGCAGGGTTACTGTTATCTTGGTGCAGATCGTAGTTAATACAGCCGTCTTCAACACGGGTTTTATCGATCAATTTAATCATCTCAGCTTTTACAAGCTCAGTTTTGTCTTCTTTAGAGACGATCGTTGCAATAATAGTCAGTTTGCTCATTTTCAATTCCTTCGCTTTAAACTCGGTAAGTTTAAGTAATATAAGAATAAATTTAGAATGAAGAAAGAGTTCTGAAATCCAATAACTATGGTTCTTACCATCCACAATTCAAACTCGAGAGCATAGGGCCAGAGCCGAGTAGGTTATGCTTATTAAAAAAAGCCCTAATAGCAATATGAGGGCTTTTGAATAAGAATCAAACTGTGTTGTTACTGGGGTGTTAAGCGTACTGTTTTAGCTTAAGCGTATTGCTCAACCGTCATTGCCCAATTTTTCTTCTGTTGTTCGAAATTCATTTTGATTTGCTGATAACGAACCTTAAGAACAGAGTGTTCGTACTTCTTCACAACGTCTTCGCGCTTGCTTTCAAGTAGCTGTTTTTTAACTTCGTAATATTCGTTCATGTTTGATACTAGAGCATCAAACTCTTGTTGAAGCTTCTCTGCGATTTGTTGCTTGTCGGCACGATGCATGATTTTTTGCTGGGTGCGTTTAAGTAACATTGACGCTTCAGCTTTCTCAATACGAGCTTGAGGGGTTTTCTTAAGCTTACTTGCCAGTCCCATCAACGAAGCACTCTTAATCAACCATTTTGTTGGATCGTATTGCCACCAGTAGATGCCGTTACGGTAGTCGTTCTCAAAGATGTGGTGGAAGTTGTGGTAGCCTTCGCCGAAAGTGAGTACTGCTAACACACCGTTATCACGCGCTGTGTTTTTGTCAGTAAAAGGTTGGCTACCCCAGATGTGAGCAAGAGAGTTAATAAAGAATGTTGTGTGGTGGTTAAGTACCAAACGAACTGCACCTACGATTAACAACATGCCAATCACGTCACCGTAAATCACGCCTAAAGTGATAGGAACACCGAAATTCATTAGTAATGCTAACAGAACATAGTGCTTGTGCTGCCACATAACAATCTTATCTTTTTTAAGGTCACGGCAGTTTTCGTAGTTTTCGTACATTGAGGTGCTGTAATTACGAACCATCCAGCCAATGTGTGAGTACCAAAATCCACGTTTTGCAGAGTATGGGTCTTTGTCGTTGTTATCGACATGCTTGTGGTGAACACGGTGATCAGAAGACCAGTGTAGCGCGCTGTTCTGCAGGGCAAATGCACCACCTAATGCAAACAGGAATCTTAGGCTTGAATGCGCTTCAAACGCTTTATGTGACCATAAGCGGTGATAACCTGTCGTGATTGAAAGGTTACAGAACGTAAAGCAGATTGCTAGCCATATCCAGTGCTCCATGCCATAGCCAAAAAAGTAGCCATAAACGGGAGCCGCTACAACAGCAAGCAGCATACTAAAAGAGAACACAAAAATATTGAGCCAGATTAATGGCGGCTTTTTTGTAGATTGTTTGTCGGCACTATTCATTAGCAAATTTCCATTGGGCTTACATCTGTGCGCTAGAATATCAGCGTACACGTGTAAGTCAATATTGAAAGTGTAAACGTGTATTAGTATGTTTTGCTTAAATATTGTATAAAGGTAGTGTGAAATGTAGTAGCAAGTCATAAATGGAAGTACTAAGGGCTAATAAATGGAAATTAAGGTAGCTGAATATAAAGATTATGAGCGGATTGCCCAATTACACGCGGATAGCTGGAAGCTATATTACCGTGGCATTCTTGCTGATGATTACCTAGAACATGATGTTTTGGAGGACAGATCTGTTATTTGGCAGACTCGTTTGATTAATCCTCCTTTCAACCAACATGTTTTATTGCTTGAGGAAGGCGGTTTACTGGTTGGTTTTGTCTGCGCGTTCGGTAATCACAACTTTGAGCGTGGTACGTTCATCGATGCGTTACATGTAGATAATAATTATCGTGGACGAGGTGTAGGCAAGCGTCTGTTGTCTGAATTGTCGAAGTGGTTGCAGCAATACTATTCGGACTCAGGGCTTTACCTAGAGGTGATGTCTGAGAACCACCAAGCGATTGCTTTTTATCAGGCGATTGGTGGCAAAGAAGAACTAGAGCAAGTTTGGAACGCACCATGTGGCAGCCAAGTGAATGAAAAAGTGATTTCTTGGAGCTCTCCCGTTGAACTTGAACAGAAAACAGCGAGCGTTGTGTATTCTTAGTCGATTCTTGTTGAATACTGTTTTTTTGCTGAGTAGCAGGTTCTTAACGAAGCTATTTTAAAGCAGAAGAACAAAGACAAAAGCCCCGAGTATTAAGTTGCTCGGGGCTTTTTTGATTGAATTAGTGGTCGTTTTAATGATTCGCAAAGATGCGTGAAATATTGGGCGATTAATCACACCATGTGATCTTATTCCTACCGCCTTTTTTCGAAATGTAGAGTGCTTGGTCAGCGTCGTCGATAAGCTGCTCGACAGAACCAAGGGCTTGATGGGCATGTTTCACACCGATTGAAATTGTTACTTCTAATCTAAGGCGAGTAGGGGATTCTAAAAGGGCATTAACCAGCGATTCAATTGCAGCCTCGGTTTCTCCTTGGACCAGCACCAAAAACTCTTCACCGCCGTATCGAAAGCAGTTACTGCTAGTCGGTAGTCGTTTTTGAATCTCATCGGCCAGTTCTTTAATCACCATGTCACCCATTTGATGGCCGTAGGTGTCGTTAATCGATTTGAAATGATCAATATCTATCATGAGCGATGTAATGGATCGCTGACGGTCTATGCTCGGTTCTATCACCTGATGAAGATAAAGGCGGTTGTAGCAGCCCGTTAGTGCGTCTTGATAGGAAAGGGCCTCGAACATATTAGATTGCTTGCGAAGCTGAATCGCTTGTTTGCGGAGTTGCTCGGATTGAGCGAAACGTTTGTGTACTTCCAGGTCACGTCTAACACAGGCCGCTGAGATTAGGATGTAAGCCGAGATATAAACGGAAATTGTTTCTATTTCATGCTCTGGCTCCGCTTCATAAAGCAGTGGCGCAAGGCCGATGAGATAAGCCAAAAAGATAAACGACAGCGTAGATATACTGTATCTGGCTGACAATCTTGAAAACGTACCAATGTAGATCATCACTAAAATGATGCCACCTTGGTAATCGAAGTTGTTCAGCTCGATGGCTAGTCGACCGATATAGACCAAGAAAAGTGAGCTAATTACAAGGAAGGCACTTTCTACGAGTTTCAAAACGTTGGGTTTGTTTGTAATACAGTATCTGGCGGCGGCCATCATCAATAAAAAAAGTATGACTCGGAAAATGATAGGCGTAATGCACTCGCTACCAAAGTGGATGTAGTCGGTGACGATAAAAGCACAGAATATTGAGATAGGGATGTAGATGAAATTTATGTACGGCAAATAAATTTCATTATCGAAATAGGTTTTAAATCTTTGATTCTTGAACCCAGAATAAGAGCGCATTGAGAAATTAGCCGAGATTGATACACAATAATTTGCGTAGTATGTCACAGTCTTTGGGATTGTAAACGACCATTTCTATAGATTTGTCAGTATGTTAGCTAGATCAACAAACGGTAGCGGGCAATATTCACGCTCTATTATCGATAGAGCGTGAATATCTAGAGGCTGGTGTAAGAGTGGTAAACAGAAATTAAAGCAGATTATAAAAACTAATCGCGATTAACGCTTGTTCTTCAGGTAACGCTTACGACGCTCTTCTTTTTTCTTAATCTGTTGTTCCACTTTCAGCGCAGCCGCTTCTTCAACTTCGATCAGCTCTTGTGTGATCATTTCTGGCAACTCAAGCGTTACCTTACCTAAAGTGCCATTACGCAATTCGTGAAGCAGGATTTCTGAACATTTGTGAATGTCGATATGACCACCGGCACGAAGTGCACCACGCTTACGGCCAATCGCTTCCATCAGTTCGATGTCAGACTCTGGCAGCTCTTCAATTTGGTAACGCTCTTGCAAAAGGTTAGGGTACTGCTTTGCTAGGTATTCTACTGTGTAGAATGCCACTTCATCGTATTCCATTGCTGTATCTTTTACAGCACCTGTTGCAGCCAAGCGGAAGCCACTGTGTGGGTTTTCTACTTTAGGCCAAAGGATTCCTGGAGTGTCTGAAAGGATCACGCCATTCTGCAGGTTGATACGTTGTTGACGACGAGTTACCGCAGGTTGGTTACCAGTAACCGCAATCGTACGTCCAGCCAAGCAGTTGATGATGGTCGATTTACCCACGTTCGGGATGCCCATGATCATTGTACGAATGTTTTTGCCCATCTGTTCACGGTGCGGTGCCAGTTTACGTACCAGCTCCATAACGTGGTTAACTTCTTCTTTTACGCTAGTCGTAATCGCAATCGCTTTAACGCCTTGCTCCTTCTCGAAGTGCTCAATCCAACGTTGAGTCAGTTCAGGATCTGCAAGGTCACGCTTGTTCAGCACTTTTACACAAGGCTTATCGCCGCGCAGTGAAGAGATCATTGGGTTTTCACTACTGAACGGGATACGAGCGTCCAGTACTTCGATGATCACATCAACTTGTGGGATAACTTCTTCGATTTCTTTGCGGGCTTTATGCATGTGACCCGGAAACCATTGAATAGACATAGAGATAAACCTTGATAAATATATTTGCTGCACATTGTAAGGGTTGGATGATACGTGTAAAGGTATATCTATCCCGACCTTCAATGAGCTCAGTGAGTTTGCTTGAAGTATAGGCGACTTGGTGATGTTTATTTAGCTGATGATTGACCTATTGAAGGTGGGAGCCGCTAATCTTGTAAAGCGTAAAAAGCCGCTATGTCTTTCAAATCTTGATCGTTAAGCTTACTTAGTTGCGCTCGCATCATATCCGCGTAATCGCCCTGCCTATCTCCGGTTTGATACGCTTTCATTGTATTAAAGAGATAGGTTGGATCTTGGCCAGAAAGCTTAGGATAGGAGTTATTAGTCGATTGACTGGTAGGGTTATGACAAAAAACGCAGCTTGGTGATTTAACTTTACCTAGTTCAGCGTCGCCAAAATCAGAGGCATGAAGGTTAGAGGAAAGAGCTAGCAATATTAGAGCGAAGGTTGGGTAATGCACGTTTTTACTCCGGTAAAAACATGATTATAAAGCTTCCCCTAAGGGGAAGCTCAAGTCTTATTTGTTCTGGGTGAACATTTAGTATGGCTTAAAGCGCATTTTCCAACTTAGTTAGGAAAGTAGCGATGTGTTCTGAACTGATATCTCTATGAGTAACAAATCGAACAGGATTCCCTGGTGACATCGTAATGCCTTGTTCGCCCAGTTCGCGTGCGATTCGGTTGATATCCACAGACTCATCTAACTTAGCAAATACAATGTTAGTTTGAATAAAATCAGGGTTAACAGAAAAACCTTCTAGCTTGCTTAACCCAATCGCTAGGTTTTTTGCGTTCTCGTGGTCAGCTTTAAGTTGAGTAACGTTCTCTGTTAAAGCCATTTTACCTGCAGCGGCAAGAATACCTGCCTGACGCATACCGCCACCCACCATTTTACGTAGGCGGCGTGCTTTGGCGATGTACTCTTTACTACCAAGTAGCAGAGAGCCAATCGGAGCACCTAAACCTTTAGATAAACAAATCGTCATCGAATCGAAGTGTTGTGCGATCTCTTTAATGTGAACGTCTAACGCGACTGCCGCATTGTATACGCGTGCACCGTCTAAGTGCATCTGTAAACCATGTTGGTTTACGAACTCACGAGCTTCCGCTAGGTAAGACATTGGCAGCACTTTACCATTGATCGTGTTTTCTAAACTAAGAAGCTTGGTACGAGCAAAGTGGCTGTCGTCGGGCTTAATCGCAGCGGCAAGCTTTTTAAAGTCTAAAGTACCGTCTGGGTTATTCTCGATTGGTTGAGGTTGGATAGAACCAAGGACCGCAGCGCCGCCAGCTTCGTATTTGTAGTTGTGCGCCTGCTGGCCACACAGATATTCATCACCACGCTCACAATGCGCCATTAAGCCAAGAAGGTTGGCTTGTGTACCTGAAGAGGTAAACATTGCCGCTTCAAAGCCTGTCTCATTTGCTGCCCACTGTTCTAGTTCGTTGACGGTTGGGTCATCGCCATAAACATCATCGCCCACTTCTGCGTTTGCCATTGCGTCACGCATAGCTTGCGAAGGTTTAGTTACGGTATCAGAACGAAAGTCCATGTTTCTCTCCTAGAGTACTTTAGGTAGCCATATAATTGGCTATAGATGGCCACATAGTTGGGCTTTACTTAAACAAGCGATAGTTTTGGTATCAGTGATTTGATCGTGTCGTATTTTATCGTGCAGTTCTTCTAAACTCAGTTCGATCACTTCTATTACTTCATCGTCATCGCATTCAAAGCGGGTAGTGAGGCTTAAGTCTTTTGCGACAAACAGATGTTGTATCTCATCACAGAAGCCAGCCAAAGGGGTGACTTGCCCCAAGCTTTGAAAAGAAGTTGCACTGTAACCTGTTTCTTCTTCCAGTTCGCGTTGGGCACATTGAAGAGGTGTCTCATCTATTTCCATCGTGCCTGCGGGTAGTTCCAAAAGCCATTTCTTTAGAGAAGGGCGGAACTGGTTAATGAGGATGATTTTTCCAGACGAAGTGATAGGAAGAATAACTGCCGCGCCAGGGTGATTGATTGTTGTATGTTTTACCACGACGTTCGTAGGGAGCGTCACGTTCTCCTCTATGAGAGAAATACTTTTCCATTTATGGATAACTTTACTCATGCAGTCTGGCCACATTCCTTGCCAATTTTTCGTATAACGGAAGACGTGCACCACCATAACGTCTATGGTGTCGAAAATAAAAGAAAAATTAGGTTTCGTATTAGATTTAGTTTCACGCCGTTCGTGATGTTACTCTCATAATTGGAATCTATGATTGCGCCAAAATTACCGACGTAACCATCTGATATAAATGCAACTCAATAATAAAATGCACTTGTAACAAAGCGCTAACAAATGTATAAAAACAATTCTACACTCTCAACTGTTCAAAGATTTTCGGAGTAACGCATGAACCCTTCTATTTCTTCACATGCTGACAAGGCGCTACTCTCTGAAAGAATCAATAAATTAGCGCATGCTCTGTCTGATGGTGTCTACGAAAGAGAAGACACCATTAAGCTTTGTTTACTGGCTGCTTTGGCTGGTGAAAGCGTGTTTCTATTAGGCCCTCCGGGCATCGCAAAAAGCCTTATCGCGAAACGTCTCATTCAGGCTTTTGATAACAGCAGCTATTTCGAATATTTGATGACTCGTTTCTCTACTCCCGAGGAAGTGTTCGGCCCACTAAGTATCCAAGAATTAAAAGACAACGGTCGTTACGTAAGACTAACCGAAGGCTACCTACCAACTGCACAAGTCGTCTTCCTCGATGAGATCTGGAAAGCCGGCCCTGCAATCCTAAACACGCTACTTACTGTCGTTAACGAAAAGACTTTCAAAAACGGCAGTGATATTGAACGTGTACCGATGCGTCTACTAGTATCGGCATCCAACGAACTTCCAGACGAAGACAGCGGCTTGGAAGCACTTTATGACCGTATGTTGGTACGCGTGTTCGTGAACCGTATTCAAAACAAACAAAACTTCAAATCGATGCTGACGACGGGTACTTCTCAAGAAGCGGTAATTCCAAAAGGTTTGGCGATTACGGACATTGAATACCATCAATGGCAGAAAGAGCTCGATAAGCTGGAACTGACAGACAATTCGTTTGATAAGTTGTTTGAACTAAAAACCATGCTTGAAGAGACGGTTAAGAAGCAAGGCTCTGCTTCAGAGTCAGAATTGTATGTATCAGACAGACGCTGGAAGAAGGCCGTTAAACTATTGAAAGCGAGTGCGTTCTTCAGTGGTCGCGATAGCGTGAACCCGCTGGATATTATGCTTCTGCAAGATTGTTTGTGGCATAGCCCAGAATCACGTGATGTGGTTCGTAGCGTGGTGAAAGACTTTGCATTGAACCGAGCGTTTGATCAACAAGAGTCGAAAGCTCAAATTGAAATGTCTCGTGAAGAGTTAGAAGAGATTCAAGACGATGTTGAATCAACGTTGTCGGTGTCACTTTCTATGGAGTCAACTAGTGGCTTGTTGCGTAAAGATGTTTACCAGAATGACATCAAGAACGCGAAAATGTACAGCGTGGGCAGTGCTTACAATCTAGTGAAACTGGTTATGCTGCAAAGCAACATGTCGGTTTCTGAATCTGAGAAAGGCGATAGCCGTTGGGTATACGTAGCCAAAGACGATTTTGATCGTGTTCTTAAAGAAGGTCACGGTGATATTTACGGTTACGTAAACGAAAATAAAAACCTATGCCGTTTAAAACTCGACTTGGATGCATCAAACCAATTAGTGATTAAAGACATCGCCAATCGCTCTGTATTGGTGAGTGTGGTTACTACTGACGGTTTAGACCAAGAACTGTACAACAAGTGGTTGAGTGGCGCTGAGAAAGCCTTAGAACAGTTAACTGAAGCTGAATTCAAGTTAAAACGCGTTCGTACTGAATTCCATGATGCATTACCTCATAACTATATTGACCCTGATTTACCAAAAGCGATGGAAGCAAGTTTGCAATCGGTAACGCAAGATCTTGAAACCACGAAAGTGAAGAGTGCCAAGATCGCTCAGCGTATTAAGTTTATGAGCCAGTACTTCGAGTAAGAGGAGAGCATATGTTAGGAGCAGACGGCTTAAACCTCGCTTTGATGGTAGCTGATTCCGGAATCATTGATACCGCGATGAATGATCTCATCGCTCGTTCTCAAGTCATGATGGCTGCAGAGAACAAAGGTGTGAAAACATCAGTGAAAAACCACTTAGTCAAATGGCGCGGTAAAGTAAAAAAACGCGTCACCAAGGTGTGTGAAACTGATCGATTCCAAGAGGAAATCGCCCTTTATCAAGAAGTGATTTACTGGGATGAACCTCAGTTCTTTGATGAGATAGACAGTGTTATCAAAAAGCTCGAGTGGCACTCAGCGTTTTATCTACAAGCTCGACGCCTTATGGAGAACAACAAGGGTGTTTATAACGCGATGTTTCCACACTACTTTTGCGACCAATGGTACCAATCACTTTCTGATGCGATTAAACAAGCTCAAGTAACTGAACTTGAAACAAGCAAAGAAAAAGTCTTAGCCGATCTTTATCAGCGCATGGAAACCATGAAAAACATGGATAAAGTGACTGAGTCGGGTGATGAAGGCAGTGTAGGGCGCTTGTGGGACATGGCTTCTGCCAAATTAAGCAAAACAGACCTTACCATCATGAAACGTCATGCTGAGTTCTTGAATAAGCACAAGGGCTTGCAAGAGATCGCTGAAAAGCTAGGCCGTATGGCTGGTGAGGAAGATGATCCTTCGCTACACAAAGCCCCTGTAGAAGAATTGCAGGTGGTTGAAGAGAAAAGCGATGAAGCGGTCGATGATATTGTCGGGATTCATGAAAGTGATGACCTTAACAAGATGCTGCCAAACGAAACCATGTTCTTAGCTTATCCTGAACTTGAGGTTATCTTTTACAAGCACTTGGCCGACAAGCGTTTACTGAGCTATCGCTCGCAAGGCAAATCACGCACGTTACGCAAAGTGAAGGCGCAAAAACCAGATAGCAAGAACATCGATATTGAAAAGGGCCCGTTTATAGTCTGTGTGGACGCTTCGGGTTCTATGAGTGGTTTCCCTGAGCAGTCTGCTAAAGCAATGGCTTATGCCTTAATGCAAATTGCTCTTGCAGAAGAGAGAGACTGTTATGTGATTCTTTTTTCTTCTGAGCAGATTACCTATGAGTTAACAAGGCAAGATGGCCTACGTGAAGCGAGCGACTTCTTAAGTTACTCATTCCACGGCGGTACGGATTTGGAACCTGTTCTCATGAAGTCGATTGACCTAATGACTGGTGATAAATACAAGAATGCCGATTTAATCGTACTTTCTGACTTTATTGCGCCGAAACAATCAGACGAAATGATTGCTCAGGTTGAAAAGTTGAAAGAACACAAAAACCGTTTCCATGCGGTTAGTCTTTCTAAGTATGGCAACCCTCAACTTATGACTATGTTTGACCACTGCTGGGCGTATCATCCGAGTCTTGTCGGTCGTTTTATGAAGAAGTGGTAGCGCTAGAACATCTTGTTTAACTCGATTTTGCTGTGTGTTTTTTGATTAAAGAGATCGAACATGCAGCAATTTGATTTAAATGTCAGCAAACGGAATTTAAATTCACTTTTTTGTTTGACTATCTCCCCTCAATCCGTAAAGTAGGCACCCGAACACAGCGGTGCGGCTTACTTAAGTACCTAAAGTGTTGAATTAAAAAGGCGCCTTGGCAGAGTG
>NZ_JBFRMS010000082.1:0-252 GCF_041470505.1 Vibrio sp. 10N.261.55.C5 | reverse complement strand
TAATGAATTGACTGTGCCGATAATAAATTATCGATTGGTCACTCAGTTCATTGAAATCAATTTTGATTCCGAAGAATCTGTTTTATCTAACGATAAAACGTTTTGATATTCATCAACGAGTGCCCACACAGATTGATAGGTTTAAATTGTTAAAGAGCTTTTCCTTTTTGAGCTTCGCTCAAATCGGACGGCCATTTTAGCGATTTAAGTTTTAGTGTCAACCACTATTTTCAAAACTTTTTTCAAGCGCTT
>NZ_JBFRMS010000081.1:0-18628 GCF_041470505.1 Vibrio sp. 10N.261.55.C5 | reverse complement strand
AAAACTTTTTTCAAGCGCTTGGCTTGGCTAATTTGGCTTGCTGATTCGTTCTGGTTTCCTAAGAAGCCATCCCGTGTCAGCGAGGTGGCATTATAGAGATTTCGATCACACTGGCAAGCCCTTTTTTAAGTTTTTTTCGTTTTTTTATTCGTTCGATTAAAAAGAACTCAAAACGCCTCAAAAGTAGGCTTTTATCTTACATATTCTTCAGTTTTTCAGTGAACAAAGAGACTTTTTCCCAGTTTGTGTACTCAACTTCCTTCGTTGTATCCGTTTCACCACCTGTCATATTCATAATAAAGCGGATCATGGTTCTATCGAACCAGTTATAACGTGGGTAATAGAGGGCACCTGCAAATACACCGATTAAAGTCGGCTGCCATGGAGACTTGGTAAGGAACTTCTTAATATACGCACTGCCTTCTGGTGTATCTTTGCCTTGGTCTTCTTTACGCGCCGTTAAGTTAACACAGAAGAACGCAACCTTGCTTGATTGCAACTGAGTAAGGTTGGCATCAATAAATTGATATAGCTTCTTATTAAGGTGGCCATAACGAATCGATGCGCCAATCAACACTCTGTCGTACTGAGCAAAGTCCACCTTGCCAATAGTGTGCAGATCTTGAAGCTCACATTCGAACTCACTCATTTCTTCTTTTATATAGTTCAAGATTTTCTTGGTCTGCCCTTCACGGCTTGAATACAAAAATAGAGCTTTTGCCACAATGTTGTCCTTAGCTACGCCAAAACGTAGGGGTCAATAAGATTAATAAGGTGAAGATTTCTAATCGGCCAAACAGCATAGATACGATAAGTACCCATTTTGCTTTGTCGTTCACATCGCCAAAGTGCACCGCGACTTCACCAAGGCCCGGGCCAAGGTTATTTAATGTCGCCGCTACCGCAGAGAAAGCACTCAACTCGTCCATACCAGTTGCAATAAGAGCCAGCATACAAACCACAAACACTAATGCGTATGCAGAGAAGAAGCCCCAGACCGCATCTACAACACGTTGTGGTAGTGCAGAACCGCCAACCTTGATGGTATAGACAGCCCGTGGGTGAACAAGACGCTTCATTTCACGAGCACCTTGCAGAGTAAGTAGTAAGATTCGAATCACTTTCATACCACCACCCGTAGAACCTGCACAGCCCCCTATAAAAGAAGAGAACAAAAGCAGTACGGGTAAGAACAATGGCCACTCTGAGAAACCCGTCGTTGTAAAACCCGCGGTCGTAGAGATAGACACGGTTTGAAACAAGGCTTGGTCGAAAGCATCGTAGTACGAATCATAAGAGTGATGATTGAGCAGTAATAAGAAACAAACCAAGAACAGTACTGCCTGAATAAAGATAAAGGCGCGGAACTCAGGATCTTTCCAATAATACTTAGGATGCACACCACCTGAAGCAAATGCAGCAAAGTGAAGCGAATAGTTACATGCGGATATAAGAAGGAACACAACTGTAATCATGTTGATCGCAGGGCTATTGAAATACCCCATGCTCGCATCGTGAGTCGAGAAGCCACCAATCGCAATAGTAGAGAAGCTATGACTGATGGCATCAAAGAAGCTCATCCCAGCAAGCCAAAACGCCACTGCACAAGCAATGGTTAAGCTCAGGTAGATGTACCAAAGCGCTTTTGCCGTTTCAGCAATACGCGGAGTCATCTTGCTATCTTTTACTGGACCCGGGATTTCAGCACGATATAACTGCATACCACCGATACCCAGAACAGGGAGGATAGCTACCGCTAATACGATGATACCCATACCACCAAACCATTGTAGGAACTGACGATAAAAAAGAATCGCCTTAGGCAGATCATCGAGGCCGACAATTACGGTCGCACCTGTCGTAGTTAATGCAGAGAAGGATTCGAAGAAAGCATCGGTTACCGACACATTGGGGTTATCGGCGATCAAAAACGGCAGCGCACCCGCACTACCGATTACCGTCCAAAACAGAACAACAATCAAAAAGCCATCACGCGCTTTCAATTCATGCTTATAACGTCGGTTTGGAAACCAGCAAGTTGCTCCACAGAATAAGAGAACGAAGAAGGTCGTCACAAATGGCACACCCGCACCATCTCGATAGATCAGTGCGACGAGCGCAGGAGCAAGCATTGATACACTAAAAAGTGCTAATAATAATCCGACGATTCGAATAATTGAGCGAAATTGCATGAGCTATTGAACGAAGCGAAATGCTTCACACTTCCTAGTTGTCTTTGACTTTCGTTACCAGTGCCTTAGCACCGCTTTTATTGATCATGGTTTGGGTAAACGAATCTACCTGAAGGAGCTCTATTTCAATAATAAGCTCAACTTGAACACCATAATCAGCTTGGACCTCAACAGCCTGATGCTGAGCCATGATGGATTGTGCGATCGGCACAAAGCCATAGTCTAACTCTAGCCGTAATTTTGTGGTTATTTTTTTCTCGATAGTTTGAAGCAGCTTGAGAGCTTGTTGTACGCCACCGCCGTAAGCCTTAACCAAACCGCCGGTTCCAAGCTTAATTCCGCCAGAGTAGCGCGTCACAACAGCCGTTAATTCACCGACACCAGAGCCCGATAGTTGCGCCAAGATAGGCTTACCCGCTGTACCCGAGGGTTCACCATCATCACTGAAACCCCAAAGCATTGAGTCTTCAGGTCGACCAGCAACAAAACCCCAACAGTTATGTCGTGCTGAAGAATGCTCTTTTTTCACCTGTTCTACGAACTGTTTTGCAGCTTCAACACTTGGAGTATGAGCAAGATGCGTAATAAAGACGCTCTTTTTTATCTCTTCTTCAAACAGAGCCGACGCAGAAGGTATTAAATAAGGCTGTTCATTCATATCGTTAACTTAGTTAATAAGAGCGACGAAGTGTATCACGCGTGAATAATAAGGGTTAGAGGATCTGTGCCATCGCACAATGTTAAACAATTGTTTAAAAAATGTATTGAAATTAATCAAGCAGAGGTACAGACTAAGATAACTGGTCTTACCAGGTATTCTACAATAATAGAAAGATAACAAGATTCTCTCAAACAATCGTGGATTGTATGTCATGGAGATAGACAATGATTTACCAAGCTAACACCCTACAGGTAAAGGAATTACAAGATGGTATTGCGGAATTAAGCTTCTGTGCACCAGCCTCTGTAAACAAACTCGACCTTGCTACTTTAGAATCACTAGATAAAGCGTTAGATGCTCTTAATGCTCACGCAGGATTACGTGGTTTAATCTTAACTTCAAACAAAGACGCGTTCATTGTAGGCGCAGACATCACTGAATTTCTTGGCCTATTTGCTAAGCCAGAAGCAGAACTTGATGAATGGTTAAGATTCGCTAATTCAATCTTCAGCAAGCTCGAAGACCTTCCTGTCCCAACTCTTTCAATGATGCGTGGCCATGCCCTTGGCGGCGGCTGTGAATGTGTACTCGCTACCGATTTCCGTATCGGTGACAAGACCACCAGCATTGGCCTACCTGAAACCAAACTTGGCATCATGCCTGGTTTTGGTGGTTGTGTACGCCTACCTCGTGTTATCGGTGCTGACAGCGCAATGGAAATTATCACGCAAGGCAAAGCATGCCGTGCAGATGAAGCGCTTAAAGTTGGCTTGTTAGATGCGATTGTTGAAACAGACCAGTTACTAGAATCGGCAATCAATACCGTTTCTCTGGCTGCTAATGAAAAATTAGACTGGCAGCTACGCCGTAAACAAAAGACATCAGCGCTTTCACTAAGCAAACTCGAAGCGATGATGAGCTTTACCATGGCGAAGGGCTTAGTTGCTCAAAAAGCAGGGCCTCACTACCCAGCTCCGATTACTTCTGTGATTGCGATTGAAGAAGCAGCACGCAGCAATCGCGATGCAGCACTCGACATCGAACGTAAGCACTTCGTTAAGCTAGCGAAATCGGAAGAAGCAAAAGCATTAGTTGGCTTATTCCTGAATGACCAGTACATCAAAGGCTTAGCGAAACAAGCGGGTAAGTCAGCAAACAAAGCAACTGAGCGTACAGCCGTACTTGGTGCAGGTATCATGGGCGGCGGTATTGCTTACCAATCAGCTCTAAAAGGCGTGCCAGTGATGATGAAAGACATCGCACAAGCATCGCTTGATCTAGGTATGAACGAAGCATCTAAGCTGTTGAATAAACGCTTATCACGCGGTCGCTTAGATGGATTCAAGATGGCAGGTATTCTGTCTTCTATTACTCCAAGCCTGCATTACGCGGGTGTAGAACAGTCGGATGTGATTGTTGAAGCAGTAGTAGAAAACCCGAAAGTAAAAGCAGCAGTACTGAGCGAAGTGGAAGGTTTGGTTGGTGAAGACACGGTTCTAACATCAAACACCTCTACAATTCCGATCAACCTGCTAGCGAAATCACTGAAGCGCCCAGAAAACTTCTGTGGCATGCACTTCTTTAACCCTGTGCATCGCATGCCTTTGGTTGAGATCATCCGTGGTGAACAAACTTCAGAAGAGACCATCAATCGCGTGGTTGCTTACGCAGCGAAGATGGGTAAATCCCCAATCGTTGTTAACGACTGCCCAGGCTTCTTCGTTAACCGTGTACTTTTCCCTTACTTTGGCGGTTTCAGCATGTTGCTACGCGACGGTGCTGATTTCACTAAGATCGATAAAGTGATGGAGCGCAAGTTCGGTTGGCCAATGGGCCCGGCTTACTTACTAGACGTTGTAGGCCTAGACACTGCACACCACGCACAAGCTGTGATGGCGCAAGGTTTCCCAGAGCGTATGGGCAAAGAAGGTCGTGATGCGATTGATGCACTTTACGTTGCTGAAAAATACGGTCAGAAAAACGGTAGCGGTTTCTACACATACAGCGTAGACAAGCGTGGTCGTCCGAAGAAGACCTTCTCTGAAGACATTCTTCCTATCTTGGCTGACGTATGTCAAGCACCACAAGATTTTGATGACCAAACAATTATCCAGCGCGTGATGATTCCAATGATCAACGAAGTGGTGCTTTGTCTAGAAGAAGGCATTATCGCGACACCGCAAGAAGCGGATATGGCACTGGTTTACGGTTTAGGCTTCCCTCCATTTAGAGGCGGCGTATTCCGCTACTTAGACAGTGTGGGCATTGGTAACTTCGTTGAAATGGCGAAAGGCTACCAAGACTTAGGTGCAATGTACCAAGTTCCTCAGCTATTGCTTGATATGGCAGCGAAGGGCGAAAGCTTTTACGACAGCCAACAAGCCAGTTCTCTGTAACCCACATTTGGAAAAGGAATAGCAAAATGAAAAATGTAGTTGTTGTTGATTGCCTTCGCACCCCAATGGGACGTTCCAAAGGTGGAGCTTTCCGTCACACTCGTGCTGAAGATCTGTCTGCACATTTGATGAAAGGCATTTTAGAGCGCAACCCAGAAGTAAACCCTGTCGAAATTGAAGATATTTACTGGGGTTGTGTACAACAAACACTAGAGCAAGGCTTCAACGTTGCACGTAACGCTGCCTTGCTTGCTGGTCTACCGATTGAGATTGGTGCTGTAACAGTCAACCGTTTATGTGGTTCATCTATGCAAGCTTTGCATGATGCAACTCGCTCTATCATGGTTGGTGATGCTGAAATCTGCCTGATTGGTGGTGTGGAGCACATGGGCCACGTACCAATGAACCATGGTGTTGATTTTCACCCAGGCATGTCAAAACACGTAGCAAAAGCGGCCGGTATGATGGGGCTAACCGCTGAGATGTTAGGCAAAATGCACGGTATTAGCCGTGAAGACCAAGATGCATTCGCAGCACGCTCACATGCTCGCGCTCAAGCAGCTACGGTTGAAGGTCGTTTCAAAAATGAAATCCTGCCAACCGAAGCTCACGCTGCAGACGGTTCTCTGTTCACTCTGGATTACGACGAAGTCATTCGCCCAGAGACAACAGTTGAAGGCTTATCCCAGCTGCGTCCGGTATTTGACCCAGCAAACGGCACAATAACAGCAGGTACTTCATCTGCTCTGTCTGATGGTGCTTCTGCAATGCTTATCATGAGCGAAGAGAAAGCTAACGCACTTGGCCTTAAGATTCGCGCTCGCGTGAAGTCTATGGCTATCGCTGGCTGCGATCCTTCAATCATGGGTTACGGCCCAGTACCAGCAACCCAAAAAGCACTTAAACGTGCAGGACTAACCATTGAAGACATGGGTGTGATTGAGTTAAACGAAGCGTTTGCTGCTCAATCTCTACCTTGTGCTAAAGACTTAGGTCTACTGGATGTTGTTGACGAGAAAGTAAACCTTAACGGCGGTGCGATTGCTCTGGGTCACCCACTAGGCTGTTCTGGTTCTCGTATCTCGACGACGCTAATCAACCTGATGGAAGCACAAGACGTGAAATACGGCTTGGCGACTATGTGTATTGGTTTAGGCCAAGGTATTGCAACGGTATTTGAACGTCCATAGCGTTTACTGACTGTAATATTTGAAGGGTAATCTTTTGTGCAGCTATATTTATATAGCTGCACTTTTTATTGCTTGGCATCCAACAATGCATCGATTGTGTTCAGCGAACTCAACGAGAGAAAAACCAACCCTGACATCTATGCACAAAACGCATATATTCAATGTTGATGTTTCATTATTTTTTCTCGGATGATTCAACTAAAGTTACTTCAGTTTCCTAATATTCCTCCACGGAGCAGATCATGTTTAAAGCACTTGTACTAAACCAAGAAGACAAAAAAACTATCGCGTCAGTTTCTCAAATTGAAGAATCTCAATTACCAGAAGGTAACGTGAAGATTGATGTTAGCTACTCTTCTTTGAACTACAAAGATGGTTTGGCGATTACAGGTAAAGGGCGCATTGTTCGCAACTTCCCTATGGTTCCTGGTATCGACCTTTCTGGTGTGGTTTCACAATCTGATGACCCTCGCTACAAAGCAGGCGACGAAGTGGTTCTAACTGGTTGGGGTGTTGGTGAAGGTCACTGGGGCGGCATGGCTGAGAAAGCAAGCCTAAACGGTGACTGGTTAGTGCCGATGCCTAAAGGTCTAGACGCTAAGAAAGTAATGGCGATTGGTACAGCAGGCTTCACAGCAATGCTTTGTGTTCAAGCTATTGTCGATGCTGGCATCAAGCCTGAAGACGGTGAAATCCTAGTAACAGGTGCAAGTGGCGGCGTAGGTAGCGTATCTATCACTCTACTAAACCAACTGGGCTACAAAGTGGCAGCAGTGACTGGCCGTGCTTCTGTAAACGGTGAACTACTTAAATCACTAGGCGCGACACGTATTGTAGAGCGTGCTGAACTAGAAGAACCAGCTAAGCCACTAGAAAAACAACTGTGGGCTGGCGCTATCGATACGGTAGGCAGCAAAGTGCTTGCGAAAGTATTGGCGCAAATTGATTACAACGGTGCGGTTGCGATGTGTGGTCTAGCAGGCGGTTTTGACTTACCAACCACGGTAATGCCATTCATTCTGCGTAACGTTCGCCTACAAGGTGTTGATTCTGTAATGTGCCCTCGTGAAAAACGTATTAAAGCGTGGGAACAACTGGCTGAGCTACTACCAGAATCTTTCTACGCTCAAGCAACCAAAGAAGTGTCTTTAGACGGTGCAATTCAAGCAGCAGAAGACATCACTAACGGTCAAATCACTGGTCGCGTAGTCATTAAACTATAGGCTCTCAAACATAAAGTTATCAAACCTTAAGCAACAGCTTTAGGCTTGGATAACCCAAAACAACAAAGGGCTGATTTTTATCAGCCCTTTTGCGTTTTTGTCATTCGGGTCAAGTGAACTCAGACTCAGATCCGGTTAACCCAAACCGACATCCGCAATCCGTTTTTGAATCAACTCACCACACTCTTCTTTTACCACTCTTCTTAACCATTGTTGTGAAGCAGAAGAATCGCAACGCGAGTGCCAGATCAGTGAGTAATCAAACGGCATAAATTCAAATGGTAATGGCTTAACAACCAAGTCATAACGCTCTGCTACCAAATAAGCCAAATCAGCAGGCACAGTAATCACCAACGGCATTCTATCGACAATCGCCAATGCCGCTTCAAGGTGATAAGCACGCAGTACCATTTTTCTGGGTTGTTGATTAGCTAAAGCGTTGTCCAATAAAGCCTTAACACCATCACTGATCGCAATCATCGCATGTGGGAGTGAAACATAGTCTGCAAGGCTTAAAGGTTGATCGGCTAATGGATGGTTTTTAGATAACAGACACGACACACCAACCGGCCCCAAGACTTCTTGATGAAGTGGTGCAATGCTGCCACTCGGACGACAGATCGCCATATCAACGCGTTCGGTGCTGAGCTGTTTAAACAAATGCTCATGCTGCAACGGAGCAAACTCCAAAGAGATATTGGGTGCTTGTTCATGAATCTTAGGCAACGCATAAGGCAAGATGGTTTGCATCGCATAATCGGTGGTAGCGATCAGAAAACGTTCGCTGCAATAGTAAGGGTCAAAGTCACTCGGACTCAGCAATTGGCGAAAAGACTCCAAAGGCTGATCAATACGCTGACTGATCTCGAGTGCTTTCTTGGTAGGAATAAGGTGCTGACCTTGACGTGTAAACAACGGATCGTTTAGTAATTCTCTTAAACGCCCTAATACTCGACTGGTTGCGGATTGGCTTAAGTTAAGACGAAGCGCGGCCTGGCTTACGCTGCCCTCTTCAATCAATACCTTTAAAGCGACCAATAAATTAAGGTCTCTACGATAGATGTCTTCTAATTCCACGCCACTTACCTAGCTGTATACGATTGCCATTAGTCACTAAGTTGTTTATAGCATGCTTTAGATAAAAAAAATCCCGCAATTACGCGGGGAAGCCCAAGAAAATTGGGGGATAGTGTCGGAATGTTGTCGTATCGGAATTCGCTTGCTGTATTCGGGTTAGTGCTCTTGCTCTTCGGCTATGCCTTGCCAACGGCGCATCTCTACCCAAATACCAATAATCGTTGCTACTATGCCAAAAATAGGCATCAGTGAGGTCTCTGTCGATGAGCGTAGTACTAACGCACAAAAAGAAATAAAACAGAGAACCGAATAAATTGTTAATCTATCTAATCCTGTCAACATCGCCACTCCTTAGCTAGTTGCCTTTGCTTTAATTTGTTATCAACTTGTTAACTAAGTTATAGGAAATGATTCTGTTTGCCAAGCACTTATTGCATATTTTTTCTGCAGACGTATTATTCACTCGTTAGATAGATATAGAGATACAAACCATGACATTCAAACCTGAACTGGCAACCCATACTTTAGAAGCTGAAGGCCTGCGTTGCCCGGAACCAGTAATGATGGTCAGGAAGACAATTAGAAACATGCAGGATGGCGATGTGTTACTGGTAAAAGCTGACGATCCTTCGACAACTCGAGATATTCCGAGCTTTTGTCGATTCATGGATCACCAGTTGGTAGGCCAAGCAACAGAAACGTTGCCTTACCAGTATTTGATCAGAAAGGGATTGGAGGCGTAACGCCCCACCGACTATCAAGTATCAAAAAAGCCGCTCGTACCTTATGTTCTTAAACAGAACTCAGAGTACGAGCGGCTTTTTGTTTATTCGCTTCTAGATTTGTTTTGCAGATGCTCCAGCTGATGCTGAATTTCTCGGATATCTTTGCGCATCGGAATAATATGCGCGACCCGAATCCAAGCCTCTACCGCAAGTGCAGTCATGATGATGGCACCCGCGACCATTGGCAGCCACATGTCCGTCAACACCATGCCTAACAGTGTAAGTGCAAGACCAAAAGTAAATAGATAACTTTGGCTTTGTGGAGTAATACCCATATAACGCGTCAACATAATCATGCCCTCGTGTTCTTAACTCACAAGATTAAAATATCATGACAAGTATGACAGTTATATGTCCATTCGCTCGATAAACCCCACAATACTGTAAGAGTATGACCTACAACACATTACTCTACTGATTGAGTATAATAAGACTCAAAACACTTACGAGTAAAACGCAGCAGCGATAGCTAAACCCACGAATAGCAAGGCTGTGATCTTACGAATCAGATCAAGAGGCATCTTATCAGCAGACAGCTTACCGATGATCACCACAGGCACATTTGCCAGCAACATACCAATGGTTGTACCCAGAATCACCCACGCTAATGCATCCGCATATTGAGCCCCTAGGATAGAGGTCGCAATTTGGGTTTTATCGCCGATCTCAGCAATAAAGAAAGCGATAAAACTGGCGACAAACGGTCCTCGGTTTGAGATCTGTTCATCGTCATCTAACTTATCGGGAATCAAAATCCAGCCAGCCATCGCAATGAAACTGACCACCAGCACCCACTTTAATACTTCAGGTGAAAGATAATCAGCAACCACGACCCCGAGCCATGCTGCAAGGGCATGATTGGCAATGGTGGCAAAGAAGATAGCTGCGATGATAGGTATCGGCTTGCGATATCGACTGGCTAATAAAAGAGATAGCAACTGAGTCTTATCACCGATCTCGGCTAAGGCGACAGTTGTAATTGAAATTGCTAAAACGCTCACGACATGCTCATTTGGGATGGGGATTATTATATTTAACCAAAGACAAACCTCGCGCCCCATCCCGGTTCACGATGCTTGTCTATGGTCTTGCTAAGCACCACCAAGGTGGTGGTTGCCTCGAACGCCATGATGATTTTGCATCAATTATGTTGACGAACGAACTCATTCAATAGGATATGAATAAGTAAGCTACTCCCCAAAGACCGCGAGATTTTAATAGCCCATGGTTTTAAACACAAGTGTCAAAGTTATCAAAATATCCACTTGTGCCGAAAAACAAACATTAAAGGCACAAAAATCCACTAAACGACATTTTAGACCACTAATTAAACAAGATTACCCCTACTCGCTTTACGAATATCTCGGTATACTCAGAGGTTATTTTTCTCATTCATTTAAAAGAATCGCGCGAACCTGACTATGCAAAAATACGATATCAAAACCTTCCAGGGAATGATCCTCGCGCTGCAGGATTACTGGGCTCAAAACGGTTGTACCATTGTTCAACCTCTAGATATGGAAGTAGGTGCAGGCACCTCTCACCCAATGACATGTCTACGAGCACTTGGCCCAGAGCCAATGTCTACAGCTTACGTTCAACCTTCTCGTCGTCCGACCGATGGCCGTTACGGTGAAAACCCGAACCGTCTGCAGCACTACTACCAATTCCAAGTAGCGCTAAAACCATCGCCAGACAATATCCAAGAGTTGTACCTAGGCTCCCTAGAGGTTCTTGGTGTTGACCCACTTGTTCACGACATTCGCTTCGTTGAAGATAACTGGGAAAACCCAACACTAGGCGCATGGGGCCTTGGTTGGGAAGTATGGCTAAACGGCATGGAAGTAACACAGTTTACTTACTTCCAACAGGTTGGCGGCCTTGAGTGTAAACCTGTAACAGGTGAGATCACTTACGGTATCGAGCGTCTAGCAATGTACATCCAGGAAGTAGATTCTGTTTACGACCTAGTATGGAACGTAGCACCAGACGGTTCTAACGTGACTTACGGTGACATCTTCCACCAAAACGAAGTTGAGCAATCAACATACAACTTCGAGCACGCAGACGTAGATTTCCTATTCACTTTCTTCGATCAGTGCGAGAAAGAGTGTAAAGAACTACTTGAGCTTGAGAAGCCACTGCCGCTTCCAGCTTACGAGCGCATTCTAAAAGCAGGTCACGCATTCAACATCCTTGATGCGCGCAAAGCTATCTCTGTAACAGAGCGTCAACGTTACATCCTTCGTATCCGCAACCTGACTAAATCAGTTGCTGAAGCGTACTACGCGTCACGTGAAGCGCTTGGCTTCCCAATGTGTAAGAAGGAAGGTAAATAATCATGGCGAAAAATTTTCTAATTGAACTGGGTACGGAAGAGCTTCCACCAACAGCACTTCGTTCTCTAGCAGAAGCGTTTGCTTCTAACTTTGAAGCAGGTCTTAAAACGGCTGAGCTTTCTCACGAAGGCATCAAGTGGTACGCAGCACCTCGTCGTCTAGCACTTAAAGTAACTGCACTGGCTGAAGGCCAAGCAGACAAAGTGGTTGAGAAACGTGGCCCTGCTGTTTCTGTGGCATTCGATGCTGAAGGCAACGCGACCAAAGCGGCACAAGGTTGGGCTCGTGGTAACGGTATTACTGTTGAGCAAGCTGACCGTCTGAAAACAGACAAAGGCGAGTGGCTTCTTTTCAAACAAGAAGTAGCTGGCAAACCAGTTCAAGAATTGGTGATGGACATTGCTGCGAAAGCACTGGCTGGCCTACCAATTCCTAAAGCAATGCGCTGGGGTAACTCAGACATTCAATTTATCCGTCCAGTAAAAACACTGACAGTACTACTAGGTGATGAGCTTGTTGAAGGCGAAATCCTAGGCGTAGCATCTGCTCGTACTATCCGTGGCCACCGTTTCATGGGCGAACAAGAGTTCACAATCGACTCTGCTGACCAATACCCTGCGATCCTAGAAGAGCGCGGTAAAGTAATGGCAGATTACGAAGCGCGTAAAGCGATCATCCTTGCTGATTCGCAAAAAGCGGCAGCTGCGGTTGGCGGTACAGCTGACCTAGAAGATGACCTTGTTGAAGAAGTAACGTCTCTGGTTGAATGGCCAGTAGTACTGACAGCGAAGTTTGAAGAAGAGTTCCTAAAAGTCCCTTCTGAAGCTTTGGTTTACACCATGAAGGGTGACCAAAAGTACTTCCCTGTTTACGATGACAACAAGAAGCTACTACCGAACTTCATCTTCGTATCGAACATCGAGTCTAAAGAGCCTCGTCACGTTATCGAAGGTAACGAGAAAGTGGTACGCCCACGTCTTGCTGATGCTGAATTCTTCTTCAACACAGACCGTAAGCGCCCGCTTATCGACCGTCTTGCTGAACTAGACCAGGCTATCTTCCAGAAGCAATTGGGTACTATCAAAGACAAAACAGACCGCATCACAGAGCTTGCAGGCTACATTGCTGAGCAAATCGATGCTGACGTTGAAAAGTCTAAGCGTGCTGGCCTACTGGCTAAGTGTGACCTAATGACCTCTATGGTATTCGAATTTACGGATACTCAAGGTGTGATGGGCATGCACTACGCGACTCACGACGGTGAAGACGAGCAAGTAGCACTGGCACTTTACGAGCAATACATGCCTCGTTTCGCGGGTGACGATCTACCAAGCACTGGTATCTCTTCAGCAGTAGCAATGGCAGACAAGCTAGACACTATCGTAGGTATCTTCGGTATTGGCCAAGCACCAAAAGGTTCTGACCCATTTGCACTTCGTCGTGCGTCTCTAGGTGTGCTACGTATCATCGTTGAAAACGGCTACAACCTAGACCTAACCGATCTAATCGGTAAAGCGAAAGAGCTACTAGGCGACAAGCTGACTAACAAAAACGTAGAAGCTGACGTTATCGACTTCATGCTAGGTCGTTTCCGCGCATGGTACCAAGATGCTGGTTTCAGCGTTGATATCATCCAAGCGGTACTAGCACGTCGTCCAACTAAGCCTGCTGACTTTGACCAACGTGTTAAAGCGGTTTCTCACTTCCGTGAACTGGAAGCAGCAGAAGCACTAGCAGCAGCGAACAAGCGTGTAGGTAATATCCTTGCGAAATTCGATGGCGAGCTACCAGCTGAAATCGACCTAACGCTTCTTCAAGAAGACGCAGAGAAAGCACTGGCTGAAAACGTTGAAGTAATGACGGAAGCACTAGAACCAGCATTCGCAACAGGTAACTACCAAGAAGCCCTAAGCAAGCTTGCTGATCTACGTGAACCAGTTGATGCATTCTTCGATAACGTAATGGTTATGGCTGATGACGAAGCGCTTAAGAAGAACCGTCTAACGCTACTGAACAACCTACGTAACCTGTTCCTACAGATTGCTGACATCTCTCTACTGCAAAAATAAGCACAAGTGAGACAATTACTCTAAGTCATACTCTGAGTAATTAACGGTAAACACCCAAAGGGAAGCGAAAGCTTCCCTTTTTGTTTTTGTGAACCAAGCATTTGTTTGTAGAGGTCTTATTGATTAACTGAATGAAACAGCACTCAGACTGTAGAGGGCATTGTTTGCTATAACTGACCTGTTTATTCAGGGGAAGGGAACAATGAAAAAAACAGTACTCGCGCTTTCAATACTCGCACTCAGCGCATGCAGCCAAACCAGTGACAACAACCTATTACTGACAATTGATAACGACACTGTCGTATTCGAATCATCCGGTAAAGGCACCGTGATTGCAGAACAGGAACTCGCGAAAGGTAGCTATACCTTCTCTATCAGCGATACTCAAAATACCTGTGGCACCAACTATGCGCTGGCTGAAGAAAACCGCATCAAATTCAATAAACCCCTTCGCCTAGACGACTGCGCCGAGAAGTCTGAATTAGATATCAAGATCTTTCGCGCTAACACCTATCAGTTTATGCTCAACCCACAAACCAATGAACTGACCGTTCAGATAAAGCCGAAGCAACAACAAGTACAAAGCTTTGCTTGTCCGGTTCCTAGTGACGAACCAACCATCATCGACGTTGCTCAAACCTTTGATGATGGCACCGTGGTTAGAGACGCTCTTTCAGGCAAACAAGTCACAGTAACGAATGGCAGCGTCACCATGCAGCCAGCAGAAAATAGCCAAGGTGTTCTGCTGCTTGAGAAAGTAGAACCAGAAACCAAAGCTGACTTTAGTTGGGATAACGCCACGGTTTACTTCGTAATGACTGACCGTTTCCACAATGGTAATCCTGATAACGACAACAGTTACGGTCGCAGCCAAGATGGACAAGACGAAATCGGCACCTTCCACGGTGGTGACTTGGCAGGCTTAACCGAAAAACTCGATTACATAGAATCACTCGGTGCTAATGCTATCTGGATAACGTCTCCGTTAGAGCAAATCCACGGCTGGGTTGGCGGCGGTGATCGAGGTGACTTCAAACACTACGGCTACCACGGCTACTACCATCAAGATTGGACCAAGCTCGATGACAACATGGGCACCGAAGACGAGCTAAAAACCTTCATCGATACCGCGCATAGCAAAGGCATTCGTGTTGTTTGGGATGTGGTAATGAACCACACCGGCTATGCGACGCTTGCCGACATGCAAGAGTTTGATTTTGGTAAGCTCAACCTAACTGACGAAGAAGCCAAACAAACACTTGGCGAAAACTGGA
The DNA here is from genome assembly GCF_041470505.1 of Vibrio sp. 10N.261.55.C5. Lineage (NCBI taxonomy): Bacteria > Pseudomonadati > Pseudomonadota > Gammaproteobacteria > Vibrionales > Vibrionaceae > Vibrio > Vibrio sp. 10N.261.55.C5. Next base: position 3,422 of record NZ_JBFRMS010000081.1, on the reverse strand, counting down.
CAGATTGGCAACCTGCCAAAGGTCAGAACTGGCACTACTTCAACAACTACATCTCTTACAGCGACAAAGAAGCGTGGGAAAAGTGGTGGGGCAAAGCTTGGCTACGCAGCGATATCGGCGCCTATGACTCTCCGGGCTACAATAACCTCACCATGTCTTTGGCGCATCTGCCCGATTTCAAAACAGAGTCGACAGAGACAATCGGGCTGCCTAATTTCTATCGCAATAAGTCCACCAGCGCGACCGATGAACTTAAAACACCTCGTAACCATTTAATCACTTGGTTATCGGATTGGGTGCGCGAATATGGTGTCGATGGTTTCAGGGTCGATACCGCTAAACACGTTGAACTCGAAGCATGGGCAGAACTGAAAGAGAGCACCAACCAGGCACTTGCCGAGTGGAAACAGAACAACCCAGACAAGGCCTTGGATGACTTACCCTTCTGGATGACTGGCGAAGTATGGGCACACAGCGTGGTCAAATCAGATTACTTCGCTAACGGATTTGATTCGATCATCAACTTTGAATTCCAGAGTGATATCGCACCAAAGGCGCTCAAGTGCCTATCCGATCTTGATGCTGATTACCTTCGATACGCAGAGAAGATCAACAACGACAGCGAGTTCAACGTACTGAGTTACCTTTCGTCTCACGACACCTCGCTATTCTGGACACAACATGGCAGTGACTTTGCAAAACAAACCAAAGCTGCAAACGCGTTGATGCTGGCTCCCGGTGCGGTACAGATCTATTACGGCGATGAAATCGCCCGAGACTTTGGCCCAACGGGGTCTGATCCAATGCAAGGCACACGCTCAGACATGCCTTGGGATCAAATCACTGGCGAACGTGCAGAGCTGCTAGAACACTGGCAAGCGCTTGGCCAATTCCGCCAACGCCACCCAGCCGTTGCTCAGGGTAAGCACATCATCCGTAACAGCAAGGGCTACTATGCGTTCGAACGCCAATACCAAGATGACAAGGTATTAGTCGTTTATACCGGTTCGAACTAAACCTTCATTAACATAAACACCAGAAACTAAAGGGGAAGCTTAGGCTTCTCCTTTTTTTATCGCTAAAGGTACGTTCAATAAGCAAGCTGTCACTCATTAACCAAACTTTATAGAAGTTTTTTACGTGTTAGAGCATTTGGCGCTATGCGTCGCAAAAACATTGCGGTATGTTCAAGGAATACACTGATGGCAGACATAAGGTCTGCCTTAATGACACGTAACAAGCAATCACAATGAATTAGGTAAAATTAGTAATGCAGTTCTCTAAGTTTGGCGAAAAGTTTAATCGATACTCTGGAATCACTCGTTTAATGGATGATTTGAATGATGGCCTGCGCACTCCTGGCGCTATCATGCTCGGTGGTGGCAACCCAGCCGCTATCCCTGCCATGCTCGATTACTTTAACCAAGCCAGTGCCGACATGCTCGCCAGTGGAGAACTCATCGCCGCCCTCGCCAACTACGATGGTCCGCAGGGTAAAGACAGCTTCATCAAATCGTTAGCGGCAATGCTGAAAGAGACCTATGGCTGGGATATCAGCGAGAAGAACATCAGCCTGACTAATGGCAGTCAAAGTGGCTTCTTCTACCTATTCAACCTGCTAGCAGGCCAACAGCCTGACGGCTCACATAAGAAAATCCTACTGCCGATCGCACCGGAATACATCGGCTACGGCGACGCGGGTATTGATGACGATATTTTTATCTCTTACCACCCAGAGATCGAACTGCTAGAAAACCGTCAGTTTAAATACCACGTTGATTTTGAACAACTAAAGGTTGATGACTCAGTCGCGGCTATCTGTGCATCTCGTCCAACCAACCCAACGGGTAACGTACTGACCGACGAAGAAGTGCGTAAACTGGATAAACTGGCGCGTGAAAACAACATCCCACTGCTGATCGACAATGCTTACGGCCTGCCGTTTCCTAACATCATCTTTGAAGATGTCGAACCGCTCTGGAATGAAAATACGATTCTGTGCATGAGCCTTTCTAAGCTTGGTTTGCCGGGTGTGCGTTGCGGTATCGTAATTGCGAGTGAAGAAGTAACACAAGCATTGACCAACATGAATGGCATCATTAGCTTAGCGCCAAACAGTGTTGGCCCTGCAATTGCCAATCACATGATTGAAAAAGGCGATTTACTGCGCTTAAGTAGCGAGGTAATCAAACCTTTCTATAAAGATAAGTCACTACGTGCAGTTGAACTGTTACAAGACGCTATCGACGACCCTCGCTTCCGTATTCACAAGCCTGAAGGCGCTATCTTCTTATGGCTATGGTTTGATGAGCTGCCGATCACCACAATGGAACTGTACGACCGCCTTAAAGCTCGCGGCGTATTGATTGTTCCGGGTGAATACTTCTTTATCGGCCAAGAAGACGAGTGGGATCATGCCCATCAATGTCTACGTATGAACTACGTGCAAGATGATGAGGCGATGCAGAAAGGCATTGCTATCATTGCTGAAGAAGTGAAAAAGGCTTACTCAGAGCAGTAATAAGAGCTTTTAGCTTACCGCAGGTCAAATACAAAAAGAGCACCTAATGAGGTGCTCTTTCACTTTTACTTCCCGATATTTTTTAGCTCTAAGGAGCTAACAGTAATTAGCCTTCTAGTAGACTATTACCATTGATAGCAATCTTACGTGGTTGCATCGCTTCTGGGATTTCGCGTTCGAGGTCGATGTGAAGAAGACCATTTTCCATGCTTGCACCTACCACTTTTACGTAGTCAGCCAGTTGGAATTTACGCTCGAAATCGCGCTCTGCGATACCTTGGTATACGAAGGTTTTCTCTGCTTCTGCTTTACGCTCACCTTTCACAATTAGCATGTTCTCTTTCTGAGTCAGATCTAATTGGTCATCAGCAAAACCAGCGACTGCCATAGTAATACGGTAGTTGTTCTCGTCTTTTTGCTCGATGTTGTATGGAGGGTAACCGCCAGAAGAGTTCTTCGATGTATTCGCTTCCATCATGTTGAATAGACGATCGAAGCCGATTGCGTTGCGGTAAAGTGGAGTGAAATCTACAGTTCTCATAATGCTATCCTTTTAGTAAGCAATAGTCTTAGCTGCGAATTTTACTTGGATCTAACCTGTGTGTGACCCAGTAAACAGCTAAGAGATTCAATTCGCATTCCTCGGGTTTCACCTCTATTGGCGACAACGCTGGGACATGGCAATGAATCAATTTTTAAGTTGTGTGCTGCCAAAGTTATCCTCTATTGAGCGATACTTCGTTAGCGGTAATGAAGGTTCTGTTTCTTCTCTTGTAGAGCAAGACAGTCATCCTCTTCACAAATAGATATATGGATTGAGCAAAATAGTTTCAAGGGGTTATTTTCAATTATTTTTGCAACTCAATATTTTTCAATATCTTACAAAATCGAGTAGGAGGAG
>NZ_JBFRMS010000080.1:0-4152 GCF_041470505.1 Vibrio sp. 10N.261.55.C5 | reverse complement strand
TGAATTACGCAACAAAGCCAATGCCATGCGTTGGGAATCTGTCTTAAACGCTTGTTATATGCGTAGTTTGAAACGAATCAATTAAAGTGTTTAATTACTTTATATTCGATCTTTTGGTTCGTAGCTGAAATGATTTCTACCGTTGCACCTTTATACGAGATCAAGTCACTTTCGGACAAGTCATATTCAACGTCAACATTGAATGCTTGGCGAGCCATACCATTTTGGAACTCGCGGTAGGTGAAACGAATTTTATCACCAACCTTGCCTGTATAAATCAATTCTTGCATAAAGCTATCGGTAGTATATACATTTATTGGCATAACATTAGGTTTTACAGTATCAGAACAGAATCTAGTTCCGAAACCGCCTAAGAAGCACAAATAGCCAGTTTTTCCATCTACATATGGTTTAGCTGGACTTGGTGCCCCCATTAGAGCATCTACAATACCTGTACCGTAGCCATTTTTTGGTCCAAATACTTTATGATTTTCTTTAACTCCAATTTGATGGTACTCGCCGGCTTTAACTACACCATCAAAGATCGGTGCATCACTATGAAGAGTAAAACCCTGAACAGTGACAACTTTTCCCGACTCTAACATTCTTTCACCAAGACTAGAGGCAGTAACAATGCCAGTTTCAGGCAACTTAATATTCTTGGTATTTGGCGCTACAGCTTGATGTGATGCCACACAACCAGATAGCAATGAAGCAACTGCAATTACAGATACGATAGCTTTTTTCATAGTGGATTCTTTTGATGATATTGAAGTAAGTTACAACCAAGAACATCATACCATTAAATTTTAATATTATGTATGCGATTGGGAGTAGGAAAGCATATAACATTTTAATATCGTGCCAGCACGAGTTCATACATTCAGAATATCTCAAGTATTGTACCTAACCAACTAAAAAATATGCATATAGTATGACATGATTCTGATTTTCTAGTTGAAAACCGTGCAAACACACATTGCTTCCTATTCGAGGCACGTTATCAATCAAGAACTTCCATTTTGTTCTATACTATTCAATCGCTTAGAAATACTTGAATAGCATATTCGTACGTAACTGTGATTGAAGGTCAGTCTGTAGTGGGTTAGAAGTTTTGGCGACATAATTAGAGATTTAGGCATGAGGAAAAGTAAGGCAAGTTGCTGGGTTTGAAACTGACTTCAATCCCTATCTGACTCACTTTGGGGCATTTCTGCGTTACGATGATCAGCCCTTCTAGCACGAGAATGGACATTTATGAGTTTCAGGAATTTTAATATTAGCGATTCATGAATAACTTTTTATAAGGCAAATTTGCCAATTAAGACGCCTTCGTACAATGCGCACTTTGCCCACCCATGATCAGCGATGCATATATTACCAACACAGAGCAACCTCTTGCATTTAGAATTTTTATCATCGAAGTGCCGCGAAATGAGTAAGAATTACATTTTTCGAGAGTTAGAGTGCCAAATGACGAGGTTGCTGAACTGTGTTTTAAATCTTTGAGAACTATCACAGGTTGAGGTGAGGAAAATCCAATACCTCCCGAGTGCAAAAGACTTATGCGAATGGCAAAAGGTCGAGAACTAAGCATGAGCGAAGATTGGTTACAGTTCAAAATGCTATACGACGGTATGGAACTCCCTACTGCTCAAGTGGTGAGGCCACAACAAATATTGGTAGGGATTGTATTATTGGGTATTCAATCAGAGTTAGAGATTAAGATTTCAACAACTGCTTAGCCTTGCTAGAGCGATAGCTAATATCAAGAAATAGGATTAGAAAAGTATGGTTCTATCAAGTTGAATTCAAAGCCTAAGCCATCTCTTCTAACTAGATGGCTTTTTGCTGACTATAACAATGCTGCACTCAAGATTCGGCTTTCTAAATATCCACTTAGGTGTAAAATTGCAATGATATACCTTTGAATAATGGGCAGTTTATGAAGACAGTGGATCATGCAAGTCGTTATGAAGAATGGAATGGACGTTATAACTGGTCTACTTGCATTACTAACAGAAAAGAATACGGAAAGTTTCTAGTATCTATTCTTACCTCAGAAAAAAATGGCTTTGTATTGAACTTGAACGGAGCTTGGGGGACGGGTAAAACAGAGTTCTTGAGGCGCATATATGTTGAGTTGGCTGAGCAATCATACCCCGTGGTATATATCGATGCTTGGGAAAGTGACTTTCTTAAAGATCCTTTAACAGTCGTATGTACAGAGCTTTTAAATCAACTTGGATTTCTGTTTAGAAATAGTAAAGCCGATAAACGTACGAAAAAGTACAAGCAATTTATAGAACAGATAAATGGCCTACTATATAACTTCAATAAACTTAGCTCAATCATACAAGGTGCGCAAAAGTTATATGCATCTGGAACAGGGCAAGCCGTGGATTTAGAAGCGTTGGATCTGTTTGAACAGGTAATTAATTTCAAAACTCCCCAGATTGAAGTTATGAAGGGTGTGGATGACACAAATACTGCTTTAATCACAAAACTGATGACCCAACAAAACGACTTAGTCGATTCAATGCAGGATATCAGAAAACAGATTAGTACAATCAGTCACATTCTGAACGACTTGTATGCTCTCAAATCACCAATAGTTGTCCTCCTAGATGAGCTAGATAGGTGTCGCCCAGACTATGCGATTAAAATGCTTGAAATCATAAAACATTTTTTCAACGTAGATGGTTGTACATTTTTAATTGCTACAGATACTGAATCTTTGGAATCATCTATTAATGCAGTTTATGGAGAAAAATTTGACTCTGAGCGTTATTTGAAACGTTTTTTTAACCAACGTGTTTCGTTAAAAAGACCTTTAATCTACGAGTATGTAGTAGCAAAAGAGATTGAATACTCAGAGTATGAAAAGAAAGGGATCTGCATTTATCCATTCGGTAATCATAAAGAACGTAATGATTTATTAGTCTCTAAGCTTTTAGGGATTCAACAACTTGAATTAAGAGATGTTGAACAAGTATTAGCAAAGCTCGCCAGTAGTTTAAATTACATAGCGCACTATAAGCCAAAAGGTGTGACTAACATTAACATTTCAATCCTGCTTTCAGGGATCATTGAGCACCATATAAACGATAAAAACTTTGAAGTCAGACAGCAAGGAAATATATCAATCAATGGAGAATGGTCAAATGTAGCATTTACTGATGACTTTAGTGTGGGAGAGTTCTTGTCATTGCAGATGACATTAGTTTTCGAAACCTACTCCCGAAAAAAATACGAAGCTAATGTAGAACATACATTTGGCGCAGAACAATTGATGTTAAGGTTTTCTGCCACAGACTTTAGGAACTTGAGAGGCGCCTCGTGGAGAAGTTTAGACATAATAGAATCAAATAGAAAACAAGAAGAAAATTATGCCAATAACCCTGAATCATACTGGTTTTGGGAAGATTACAAAAACATGATCGGGTTAGCTTCCAATATTGAGTAGAAGTCTAACAGAAACGTGTTGAGCGAACGTTGATGGTTATGTCGAATTTACCCTGTGATACTCGGGGATTCACAACTAATAGCATTAGAATAATGGATAAGTTTTAGTAGGGATAAAGCTCATAAACAGGATGCGAATGAGTAAAGGTCTAAGCAACTTTGGGCAATATCAATTGTGCTGATTCAGTCGATTATAATCCATCTATAGTGCAACTGAGAGTGGACAACAAAGATTGAGACCACTTTTGTCCGTTTGTAAGCTACGATTAGCGATCCAAAGTAGAAAACAAACTGCATATTAGCCTATGATATTGTCTATTAAATCATAAGTATTGAGACTCAAAGTAATGGCCCACACAATTCACAAGAAGAAAACTGACACCATAATTACTCTAACCTTTGCTGAAAACCAACCGTATTATAACGCCTCAGATATCGCTAATTTCCTTGAAGAGTTATCAAAACTCTATATCTCAACCATCCGAGTTCTTAGAAAGAATAAGATAGAATACAAAGACAGCACAATTGGTCTTCAAGAAGCTATAACTACCTCAGTTGCCCTTGTTCAAAAAGTGAAAAGGCAAATACATGTGGATTCGGAAGAATGGTTTAGAAATAAAATTAGAACATCTCAAAAGCTCCAATTATTTACTAGTTATTATGCACTGGTGCGTATTTCGGTGATTG
>NZ_JBFRMS010000079.1:0-5333 GCF_041470505.1 Vibrio sp. 10N.261.55.C5 | reverse complement strand
AATGCTCCGAAATATGCAATCCTGAGTTACACCATCAATCTTGCCGCTAATATTGATAAAGGCACTGTATAAGGTTTGACGAGATAGTTCCGTCAATATTCAATAGAAATTCTTGGTTAAATCGATACCCGCAACTTTAATGGACATGGTTGTTACTCCTACCTTTAATGGCTGGACCTTTAGTGTGGTACAACAATGCTAGAAGGGAGATGCGTCCATCACATCAAAGCCTTTCCAAAATGGAATGTATGATTTCCACACATTCATTCAGAATCATCCTACATTATATGTAAGGAATCAATGAGCACGGACTTCTCAATTTAATTAATGAAAGAGAGATGACAATGAACTCAATGAATACACTAATCGTAGATACCCACCCTATTATACGTAATGCGTTAGTTACAATGCTTGAAAATACCAAAATTGCGTCGATTATACTTCAAACTGACTCAATTAAAGATGCAGCTAAATATGTCCGTAAAGATTCGATAGAGCTAATTTTATTGGATGTAAACCTAAAGGACGGTAGTGGCTTAGACTTCATCCGCCGTCTAATAAAAGGAGGCTTTCAAGGGAAAGTACTATTTATATCATCCGATGAGCACCCTACCCTTAATCAAATGGCAAAAGACATTGGAGCTAATGGTTATATATCCCAAAAAGAAGAGCTATCTTTAATCAAAGATGCAATCATAACTACCAGTCGAGGTTACTCTGTTTTCAAACAAAATCTAAATGTAAAAAATAGTTCTCCAGTTCTATCTGAACGAGAGTCTATTGTATTTAACTATCTATCAAAAGGTTATTCTAACAAGAAAATATCTGAACTACTCTCTTTAAGCAATAAAACCATCAGTACTTACAAAACTAGAATTTTAGATAAGTACAATTCATCTTCGATCATTGAGATTATCGAGTTGCAAAAAAAACACTAATCAAACTTATAAAAGTGATTAAGTGAAAATTCAGATTTTGCCAATTTTAATAGCGAAGATAAACACTATGAAAGAGCTCCAAAATGCCCTTTACCACATGAGCAAGAAATTGCTTATTGAAAGCGGTTTTACCAATAATCAAGCAAAGAAAATCATTTATTTTGAAGTCTATAAACTGAGGGATCAAGATAAGAAAAAGATCCAAAAAATAATTGATCAAGATGGCATTAGCGTGCAAAAAGCAAAAGAACATGTAATAAGAAACAAACAGAAGGCCCACTATTCTAGCTTAGCAGAAGACTATTATGAGAAATTTTTGGAACGTTATAAAAGTGCACTATTTGATTTACCTAATTTAATTGAAATTCAGAAGAAACTAAGATAGAAAATCCAAATTTTGTCCTTAGTGTAATTTTAACAAACTCTCAAGAAACGGAGGGAATCACTCCTAATCTATCGTAAGAAAGCTCCCAATTAAGGTGGCTGATAATGCTTCTCTGGAATAGATATATTACATTTCAGGATTCTCGAAAATATAACAACACTCCTAATTTTAGAAAAAGGTTGATAAGATTAAAATGTCGATGTTTAAAAAGTATAAATCTGAACTGATTTTTTGTGGAGCTCTATCTTTAATTACGCTTACAGGTTGTGATAATCATAATGCCTTCCAACCTATTAGTAATTTTAATGATGGTGCTTTCGTTACGAAATTACCTTCAAATACAGTAATAGGTGATATTTATCCCGTTGCATTTACTGTATTATTGAAACAAAAGCTTACTGAAGATACTACAACCCTGTTTGAAACTCAAAACATGTTGGTAGAATATTCAAGTATTGATTGTTTATCCACAGATTTGGACGACACTCATTTGTGTACAGTGACATTCAGAGTCTCACCAGAAAAAAGTGGCTTTAGTGAATTGTCATTACGAATAGGTGATCAAACCTATACCAATCAAACCAATGCTACCGATAGTGCAATCGTAGGGTATGTCCACACAAATCTATCTCAAAAATTTGATATAGACAAAGCGTCCCCTATTAGTTTCGTATTTATTAATACTGGGCAAGCTCAAGCGAATAACATTAAAATTAAGTCAACGAACTCCGAAACACTAACGAATGTGAAAACCACATGTAGTTCAACATTGAAAGGTGGAGAAGCGTGTTATTTACATGGTGACTATATTCCATCAAGGGCAGACTCTTACGGCATTCAGTACGAACTCACATATGACGAAGGGGAACCTGTTGTTGTGGGTACAGAAAGCGTCCCGAAAAAGGATACTCTAATTGGAAATACCGTACTTAGCTTACCTCTAAACATAGCAATAGAAAACAATTATAATGTAGAGTTCCAGTTTAAAAATATGAACTCTGAACCTGTGGTTAACTTAAAGACATCGTTGTTGGCCCCAGGCATCAGTCACATTCGGTTTAATAGCTGTAATAGTGTATCGCTAAACCCTGGCGAGTCATGTTCAATGATTGCGTCTGTCTTGGCAGACCAAATTGGCACGTTAACAGCAGCCGCTCTTGTGTATAGTGATGATGGTGTTACCGCATATGCAACCACAACGAGTAATGTAGTTGAAGCTCCAATTGTAGCCAGCGTCGACCAGGATATACCTCAACAAATGGTATTGAACGAACCATATAACTACCTTGTTACTTTTACCAATACAAATAAAAACCATGATGCGACAGGAATACGTTTTGCCCACTTATATCCAGAACATTATGAAGTTCTAAGTAATACATGTACTGATTCAACGATTAGGTCTGAAGAAAGCTGCCATCTTTCAATAAGCACTTCTGCAATTAAACCCGGCATACAACTCTATGCGAATTATTTAATGTTCGATCAAGGAACGGTAGTAATTGCAAACTCAACTTTATCTATGGCTTCTGCTCATTCATTAAACAGTCAAGTTGACAAAGGATTTCCAGATAACATGGTTCTAAATCATAGCTACCCCTTTCATGTCACTTTCACAAATACAAGTAATGTAGACACTGAAACCTTGACGATTACATCTGAGCATACGAAAGGTGTAACGATTGTTTCTAACAGTTGTGATGGCAACATTCTTCCAGCTGGGGAGTCTTGTATACTGAGTGGGGAGTATTTTTCCGAAACTCTTGGTCCCGTAGAGTTAGTAGGTAATTTAAACTACGGTGCTAATTTAAAAGAAACATTTGTTCTCTCTGGTGAAGTGGTTACCGTTCCTATTGTTGGCTCAATAGAGGTTGGATTGCCACAAAATGTAGGACTAAATAGTACATATCCAATTCGTTATATCTATCGAAACTTGAGTGACTTCCATGACGCAAGTATGATTCATACAACGTTATCTAGTACTGCTCCAGTGAATGTTACCAAGAACACATGCGGTTCCATCAGTACCTTGGCCGCAGGAAAAGAATGTGAAATTTCAGGTACGTTTACAGCGAGTGAAAAAGGTCAGCATCAATTCACCTCTTCCTTGTATTATATGGAAGGAAATGAGGTAAAAATTCAAAGTTCGGCGGTAGTGAGCGATGTTGTAGTATCTTCTCGAGTAGAGGGTGGGTCATCTTTAGTCGGTTTAAATAGTACATACTTGATTAAATACTATTTTAAAAATGAGTCAATCGCGCCAGCTACAGGTATTAAAATTACCCATTCAGAAGACCTCGTCGTCCATACTAATACATGTGGCTCGATATTAGCCGGCAATAGCCATACAGAATGTCACATTGAGGTGGCGTATACACCTCGCATATTGGGTTACTATACCTATGAGTTTTCACTTGACTACACAGAAGGGGAAGCTATTCATTTAAAGCAACCTGTCAAGGTTGTCGATATGATTGAACTTGATGAAATGGTATTCACTTCGGACTCACTTAGTCACAATTTCGAAGCCAGTGACTACTTTAATTACTTGGCAAATTATGGGTTTACAATGCAAGCAACATTGCAAACCATCCCCGTTAGCGGAAACCCAGAAACTGTTATTCACAACGGTTGGGGCTCGACAGATTTGGTTTTTGAATTAACTAACGGTTATCCCATTAATTTTATTGCTAATCGCAAGAACGATTGTGGCACACAAGTAATGAATGCTTCGGTAGGTTGTCAGTCCAGAAAATTGCCTCAATTTCGATTGAGCATACCTAAAGATAAGTTTGACACTTTAGCTATAGGTGAGCAAAGTGGTGATATTTACGTTAGCTTAACGCAATCCAACAATACTCATGTCGCATTATTTAAGCTCCCGATTCGGATTAATAAGTTATAGTTAATTGTCGAGCTTTCTTAACTTCTTAAATTTTAGAGTATGGAGGTGGAGGTACTCAATCAACGCCTTACTCTCATTTTAATGTAAACGCCCCATGAGCCCATGGGGCGATATAACTAGTGTTTGAAGTTCCAAGGTAGGAGTGCGTCGATATCAGGCTCTGTTTTCGCCAACTCTTTCATGCACTTGACTATGTAGTCGTAGAAGATAAGACCGTTGGCTTTCGCGGTCTCGATGATGCTGTAAAATATTTCGCTCGCATCAGCGCCGTTTGGTGCATTAAGGAATAACCAATTTTTCTTCCAATAGCCAGCAGTTTAATTGCGCGTTCAGCGCGATTATTATCGATAGATAAGTGACCATCGTCGATATAACGAATGAGCTTAGGTTATTGCCCGAGCGTGTATTTTATCGCTTTGCCTCGTGGGCTAGAACATATCACTTTCTGGGTCGTCATCTATTGGTAAAGGTCATCCAGTATCAGCTTGGCAAGCGCTTGACGCTCTGCTTTTCATTCTTCAGTAGGCGCACCTTTTTTGCGTAATTCTATCCCGTAGAGTTTTGGGATTTTAGCCAACGCCTTATCGGCCTTGCCCGACTTACCTTTACCTTGAAGCTTTTTCTCATCCATAAACTTGCCCGAGCATGAACCAAGCCCCTCATACTGGTGACTTGATGAACACAATCATAAGCAGCGTAACCATCGGTTTGTAGATAACCGTTGTAGTCAACTAAAAAGTCAATAGGGCACGCCCTCTCGCGACTGTTTTGATAGTCGTCAATTCAACCTCTTCTTCCTTAATGGCTTCACATTCCGCTTCGTTGAAGAGGTCACCTTATGATTCATCGTAAGGCTTTTTCGACTCCGCGCATTTAGCAAACTGGCGGGCGAATGCGAGCTTAAGCTGTTCAAGCAGCGATTGGCGCTCTTGTTTCCACTCATTTTTCTCCGACATCAGAGCAGCTACCATCGCTTGTAGCTCGGCAACATCTTGGCTTTCTGGGTTGATATTTGGCGTCTTTTTCATAGCATTGATTATACTAAAATCGTGCCGTTAACGCTTGGAGAATAAGGCTTTATTCTCGATTAACTCATTGTAAAATC
>NZ_JBFRMS010000078.1:0-430 GCF_041470505.1 Vibrio sp. 10N.261.55.C5 | reverse complement strand
GTAAACGCCCCATGAACCCACGGGGCGACTTGTCAGTGTTTGAAGTTCCAAGGCAGGAGTGCGTCGATATCAGGCTCTGCTTTCGCGAGCTCTTTCATGCACTTGACCATGTAGTCGTAGAGGATAAGACCGTTGGCTTTCGCGGTCTCGATGATGCTGTAAAGCATCGCGCTCGCCTCAGCACCATTTGGTGTGTTAGAGAACAGCCAATTTTTTCTGCCAATGACCAGTGGTTTAATTGCGCGTTCAGCGCGATTATTATCAATAGATAAGTGACCATCGTCGATATAACGAATGAGTTTAGGCCATTGCCCGAGCGTGTACTTTATTGCTTTGCCTAGTGGGCTAGAGCCTATCACCTTCTGGGTTGTCATCCATTGGTAAAGCTCATCCAGTATCGGCTTGGCAAGCGCTTGACGCTCTGCTTTTC
>NZ_JBFRMS010000077.1:0-391 GCF_041470505.1 Vibrio sp. 10N.261.55.C5 | reverse complement strand
TAGCACTTAAGCAGGACGCGTATAATACGCTTTCCACTTTGAAAGTCAACATAAAATACTAAGAAAACTTAGAACTCTATGGTGACTTGTCTATTTAATAGACAAAGTCGAACTTTTGTCTTCACTTTTAAAAAAGTGAAAATAAATTTGGAGCCTGGCGATGTCCTACTCTCACATGGGGAAGCCCCACACTACCATCGGCGCTATTGTGTTTCACTTCTGAGTTCGGCATGGAATCAGGTGGGTCCACAATGCTATGGTCGCCAAGCAAATTTTGCTTTTACTTTCAGCTTTTTTAAAAACTGAAGGCAAAATAATCTGGAAAACTGATTTAAAAGTTTTTCTCTTCAAACTCATTCAAGGTCTGGTATATCTGAGTCCACAAAACCCC
>NZ_JBFRMS010000076.1:0-2939 GCF_041470505.1 Vibrio sp. 10N.261.55.C5 | reverse complement strand
TGAGTCCACAAAACCCCTTGGGTGTTGTATGGTTAAGCCTCACGGGCAATTAGTACAGGTTAGCTCAATGCCTCGCAGCACTTACACACCCTGCCTATCAACGTCGTAGTCTACGACAACCCTTTAGGACACTTATAGTGCCAGGGAAAACTCATCTCAAGGCTCGCTTCCCGCTTAGATGCTTTCAGCGGTTATCGATTCCGAACTTAGCTACCGGGCAATGCCATTGGCATGACAACCCGAACACCAGAGGTTCGTCCACTCCGGTCCTCTCGTACTAGGAGCAGCCCCTTTCAATTTTCCAACGCCCACGGCAGATAGGGACCGAACTGTCTCACGACGTTCTAAACCCAGCTCGCGTACCACTTTAAATGGCGAACAGCCATACCCTTGGGACCGACTTCAGCCCCAGGATGTGATGAGCCGACATCGAGGTGCCAAACACCGCCGTCGATATGAACTCTTGGGCGGTATCAGCCTGTTATCCCCGGAGTACCTTTTATCCGTTGAGCGATGGCCCTTCCATTCAGAACCACCGGATCACTATGACCTGCTTTCGCACCTGCTCGAATTGTCATTCTCGCAGTCAAGCGGGCTTATGCCATTGCACTAACCACACGATGTCCAACCGTGTTTAGCCCACCTTCGTGCTCCTCCGTTACTCTTTGGGAGGAGACCGCCCCAGTCAAACTACCCACCAGGCACTGTCCGTAATCCCGATTCAGGGACCAACGTTAGAACATCAAAACTACAAGGGTGGTATTTCAAGGACGACTCCACCACATCTAGCGACGCGGTTTCAAAGTCTCCCACCTATCCTACACATGTAGGTTCAATGTTCAGTGCCAAGCTGTAGTAAAGGTTCACGGGGTCTTTCCGTCTAGCCGCGGGTACACTGCATCTTCACAGCGATTTCAATTTCACTGAGTCTCGGGTGGAGACAGCGTGGCCATCATTACGCCATTCGTGCAGGTCGGAACTTACCCGACAAGGAATTTCGCTACCTTAGGACCGTTATAGTTACGGCCGCCGTTTACCGGGGCTTCGATCAAGAGCTTCGACCGAAGTCTAACCCCATCAATTAACCTTCCGGCACCGGGCAGGCGTCACACCGTATACGTCATCTTACGATTTTGCACAGTGCTGTGTTTTTAATAAACAGTTGCAGCCACCTGGTATCTGCGACTCTCGTCTGCTCCATCCGCAAGGGACTTCACTGATAAGAGCGTACCTTCTCCCGAAGTTACGGTACCATTTTGCCTAGTTCCTTCACCCGAGTTCTCTCAAGCGCCTTGGTATTCTCTACCCGACCACCTGTGTCGGTTTGGGGTACGATTCCTTACAATCTGAAGCTTAGAGGCTTTTCCTGGAAGCATGGCATCAATGACTTCACTACCGTAGTAGCTCGACATCGTATCTC
This sequence comes from Vibrio sp. 10N.261.55.C5, assembly GCF_041470505.1. Classification (NCBI taxonomy): domain Bacteria; kingdom Pseudomonadati; phylum Pseudomonadota; class Gammaproteobacteria; order Vibrionales; family Vibrionaceae; genus Vibrio; species Vibrio sp. 10N.261.55.C5. The sequence goes on along the minus strand of NZ_JBFRMS010000076.1, from coordinate 1,519 downwards.
AGCGTTAGTAGCGGTCCGGATTTACCTAAACCACCCGCCTACGTACTTGAACCTGGACAACCGTCGCCAGGCCCACCTAGCCTTCTCCGTCCCCCCATCGCAATTGTAAGAAGTACGGGAATATTAACCCGTTTCCCATCGACTACGCCTTTCGGCCTCGCCTTAGGAGTCGACTTACCCTGCCCCGATTAACGTTGGACAGGAACCCTTGGTCTTCCGGCGAGGGAGTTTTTCACTCCCTTTATCGTTACTCATGTCAGCATTCGCACTTCTGATACCTCCAGCAGCCCTTACAGACCACCTTCAACGGCTTACAGAACGCTCCCCTACCCCACATACCCTAAGGTACGTAGCCGCAGCTTCGGTGTATAGCTTAGCCCCGTTACATCTTCCGCGCAGGCCGACTCGACCAGTGAGCTATTACGCTTTCTTTAAATGATGGCTGCTTCTAAGCCAACATCCTGGCTGTCTGAGCCTTCCCACATCGTTTCCCACTTAGCTATACTTTGGGACCTTAGCTGGCGGTCTGGGTTGTTTCCCTCTCCACGACGGACGTTAGCACCCGCCGTGTGTCTCCCGGATAGTACTTACTGGTATTCGGAGTTTGCAAAGGGTTGGTAAGTCGGGATGACCCCCTAGCCTTAACAGTGCTCTACCCCCAGTAGTATTCGTCCGAGGCGCTACCTAAATAGCTTTCGGGGAGAACCAGCTATCTCCAGGTTTGATTGGCCTTTCACCCCTAGCCACAAGTCATCCGCTAATTTTTCAACATTAGTCGGTTCGGTCCTCCAGTTGATGTTACTCAACCTTCAACCTGCCCATGGCTAGATCACCTGGTTTCGGGTCTAATCCTAGCAACTGTACGCCCAGTTAAGACTCGGTTTCCCTACGGCTCCCCTAAACGGTTAACCTTGCTACTAAAATTAAGTCGCTGACCCATTATACAAAAGGTACGCAGTCACACCACGAAGGTGCTCCTACTGCTTGTACGTACACGGTTTCAGGTTCTATTTCACTCCCCTCACAGGGGTTCTTTTCGCCTTTCCCTCACGGTACTGGTTCACTATCGGTCAGTCAGTAGTATTTAGCCTTGGAGGATGGTCCCCCCATATTCAGACAGGATATCACGTGTCCCGCCCTACTCGATTTCACTGATTATGATGTGTCGGTTACGGGGCTATCACCCTTTACTGCGAGACTTTCCAGACTCTTCACCTGCATCATTAAAAGCTTAAGGGCTAATCCAATTTCGCTCGCCGCTACTTTCGGAATCTCGGTTGATTTCTCTTCCTCGGGGTACTTAGATGTTTCAGTTCCCCCGGTTTGCCTCCTGTTGCTATGTATTCACAACAGGATACTTACTTATGTAAGTGGGTTTCCCCATTCAGGAATCCCAGACTCAAAAGGTTATTACTACCTAATCTGGGCTTATCGCAAGTTATTACGCCTTTCATCGCCTCTGACTGCCAAGGCATCCACCGTGTACGCTTAGTCACTTAACCATACAACCCGAAAGGGT
>NZ_JBFRMS010000075.1:0-418 GCF_041470505.1 Vibrio sp. 10N.261.55.C5 | reverse complement strand
TTGAAGGTGACAACCTTACTATTGAAAGTGTGACCTACGACGGTGGCGACGGTATTCTTACCGACAACGGTAATGGCACATACACCTTCGCACCGAATGAAAACTTCAATGGTGACGTAAACTTCGGTTTTGATGTATCTGACGGTACCGATACGGTATCTGCAAACATCGATGTGAGTGTAACTGCCGTTGATGATGCACCAGTGTCTGGTGACCTAGCGTACTCAATCGATGAAGACGGTTCTATCCGTTTAAGCCAAGAGCAATTGCTATCGCAAGCGTCAGATGTTGAAGGCGATGACCTGACAGCTAGCGACCTTACGGTTGGTGGAGATGCAACGGTTGTAGCTAATGATGACGGCAGCTTCACGATTACGCCAGATGTGAACTTCAATGGCGACATCGATATCAGCTTCGA
>NZ_JBFRMS010000074.1:0-578 GCF_041470505.1 Vibrio sp. 10N.261.55.C5 | reverse complement strand
GACATTGAAGGTGACAACCTAACGGTTGAAGGTGTGACCTACGATGGTGGCGACGGTATCCTGACCGACAACGGCAACGGGACTTACACCTTTGCGCCAAACGAAAACTTCAATGGCGACGTAAACTTCGGCTTCGATGTGTCAGACGGAACCGATACGGTCTCTGCGAACATCGATGTAAGTGTGACTGCGGTTGATGATGCGCCAGTGTCTGGTGACTTAGCGTACTCAATCGATGAAGACGGTTCTATCCGTTTAAGCCAAGAGCAGTTGCTATCACAAGCATCAGATGTTGAAGGCGATGACCTAACAGCCAGCGGCTTAACGGTCGACGGTGATGCAACCGTTACTCAAAACGATGACGGCAGCTTCACGATTACGCCAGATGAGAACTTCAATGGTGACATCGATATCAGCTTCGATATCTCAGATGGCACCAATACCGTTCAAGCTTCAGCAGACCTGACGGTTAACCCAGTAAATGATTTACCTGTTCCACAAGACCAACAATTCAGTGTTGAAGAAGACGGCACGTTAATCTTCACTGATGCAGACCTATTAACAGGCGCAACGGACAT
>NZ_JBFRMS010000073.1:0-10243 GCF_041470505.1 Vibrio sp. 10N.261.55.C5 | reverse complement strand
CTCTTACATAAGCCCCCACGTGTGGCAGACAAATGGATGTGCACATTCCAATTCAGCTTTCTACCGTAGGTGTGAAGTGCACAGAACACCCCGATATCAATATCCAGTTGCTTTGCCCATCCTAAGAAGATTTTGGCTGCGCAACTAAAGAGATGATTGAGAAGAAATCGATTATCTCGAAAGATGGGCCACAGTGTATGTGGAAGCGTCAACGTAACGTGTTGATACTCACACTCAGGAAAGACATGTTGTTGCTTTCGTCTCCACCGCTCTGTCGACACCGTCGCCGGTTCTGCCTGGTTCATTTTGCCTTTCACTTCCCGGCAATCCGTTGATATACGTTTCGTCCATTCGCCAAGATAAAGCTATTGGCTTCTTCTTTTTGTGGGCTCGATGTTCTAACAATGGCACATACTTTATCACTCAACGCTTACTGGTGGCGAAGTAATCCCGCACTTACTGGGGGTAGACAAAGAAGTGGCTTTGATGTGATGGACGCACCTCCCTTATCTAGGCCAATATAATCAATTTATTAAACCCAAAAGGTAAATTACAACTACAGTTAATGAAACGAATAAGTCAGCGAAGTGGAACAATGAACGTCAAACGTGCGACATTATCGATTCACGTATATCTAACGACAGTGATAATATTGGTTGTAGTTTTAACATCAGGGATACAAATCTGGCTAACGAACAAGGGGTTATCAGAGCTTATTTTAGAGGCGAATGCTAAGTTGTTCAACCGCATTGCGATAGAGACTCAGCTCCAACTTAACAAGCACTACGGTACCGCATTTACCGCTATTGGCGCTTTCACAAAAAGTTACGCCGTAAATTCACCAGATATAGAAGTGCGAGAAAAATTGATTCCTCAGCTCGCTCAGCTATTAAACGAATTCCCCCATGTCACGTCGTACTCTTTTTATTATCCTTCAGGTGACCTCCTTTCTATAGCTAGAGTCAATGACAAAGCTATGGCTGAGCGGGGGGATTTAAACACGACCGTAAAATTTATTATCGCCCATAACCATAAAGGAATACTGAAAATTCGAGGGGTTGATAAGGACCTTCAGCTCATATCAGAAATCGAGCCAGGGAAGGCGATTCTGTACAAATCACATCGCTGGTTTAGTGATGCGCAAGAAGCGACCGCCTTAATTTCCACACCATCAATCCACCCGACATCAGAAATGTTGGGTGTATTTATTTATCGTAAAAACGATCAAGGTGTTGTTATTTCTGCGGAAGTGTTGCTAGAAGACCTACAACAAACCCTTACCGATACCTTGACCAACGCTTCATCTCTTCGCGTTCTTTATAATGATGAAGGACAAATTTTTGCAGTCAGTGACAGCGCAAATAAAACTGTCCCTAAAGTTCAGATGACACGTAGACTTGACTTGTTACCTAATAAAGCAATCAATTATGCAATTAAGCGAAAGAAAAGAGATGGGCAGCTCGGTATGTTCGACTTTGAAGGTGAGAAATGGTTTGGGCACATAGCCACGTTTGGCCATTCTTATGGTCAACAATTTCACTTACTTATGGCAGCTAAAGCTGATGATTTGTTTGATAATGGTGTATTAATTAAAAAACAAACAATCTACACCTCTTTATTGATACTGTTGCTTATATTACCGGGAATTTACGTTATTTCTATGTATATATCGCAACCCATTAAGCGAGCGACCCGCAAAGCGAAAGATATTGAAAGCTTCAAATTCGATAAAGAACACGTTATTCAGCACTGCTATATACGAGAAATAGCCGAACTCAATCAAGCGCAAAGTGCAACTCAGTCAACCATCAGCCAATTTATTTCTTTGACGAACAATATCGCTAACAAAGAAAATCTCGATGAAATACTGAGTTTGGTATGTCACGACACCGCACAAGCAGTGGAGGCGAGTGGTATATTTTTGTATCTGCACGATATCGATAATGAGGTGCTAGTCCCCAAGTATGTTTGGTATCAAGGTATGGAAGCGCATCAAGCTGAGGCGTGTCCACTGCCTGTCAGTGAAGCAAAGAAGATAATGGAAGAATTGTTTGCTGCTAATAAAGTGATGACATTCGAAGCAGAGGAGATAGAGCGACTTAATCTCCCTTGGGATCGTGTTCGTCGTGGTAAAGTAGTGTGTATGCCACTGATGGATCGTTCAGGCAGTGTAATTGGTTCGTTTGGATTGTTGTTTGAAGGAGACAATGCGCTAGAACGCTATCACTCTTACGAGGATTACTTAACCACGTTACTGGGTTTTACATCGGTTACTATCGAAACCCACGAACTGATAGAGGCACAAAAGTCGCTCCTTGATTCATTTATTCAAGTATTTGCCGGTTCATTAGATAGAAAGTCACCTTACACCGGAAATCATTGTCAACGTGTTCCGATCATTACTGAGTGGCTAACCAAAGCAGCACAAAATTCACAACATCAGGCATTTGAAAACTTTAGCTTAACCCCAAAACAATGGGAAGAGCTAAAGATGGCGAGTTGGCTTCATGATTGTGGCAAGATCACTACACCTGAACATATCGTTGATAAAGCAACAAAATTAGAAACCATCTATAACCGAATTCACGAAGTGCGGATGCGATTTGAAGTCGTTAAACGTGAAAAAGAAATTGAGTTACTCAAAATACATTTCGGTGAGCTGCCTGATGACGTGCTAAAGTCATTAAATGAGCATAATAACCAAGTTGATAATGACTTTGAATTTGTTGCGGAACTTAACTTAGGGGGGGAGTTTGTTGATGATGCTCATATCAGTCGTTTGCATGACATCGCGCAGAGAACTTGGACAAGGACACTAAGTAAAACGGCAGGGACATCGTGGATTGAGCAACATCGAAGCCAAGAGCACCAACCTATACCTGCGACAGAGTGTGTACTAGCCGACTTACCTGAACACCTTGTTCCTTGGAATTTCCCAAGAGAAAATGAAGAGTGCTTCACTCTAAAGGCACCTGATTACCAAGCTAACCTAGGCGAAATCTATAATTTATCGACTCGTAGAGGAACGTTGACAGATGAAGACCGATTTATTATCAATGACCACATCATTCAATCAATCAACATTCTTAAGTCATTACCTTTCCCTAAACATATGCGCGATGTGGTTAAAATAGCCGGCGGTCACCATGAAAAAATAGATGGAACCGGGTATCCCATGGGATTGAAAGGGGATGAAATGCCGCTAACGGCCAAAATTATCGCTATAGCTGATGTGTTTGAAGCTTTGACAAGCACAGACCGTCCATACAAGAAAGCGAAGACACTATCTGAATCAATAAAAATTATGAGTTTTATGGTTAAAGAGAGACACCTTGATCCAGACTTGTTCGAGCTGTTCTTGTCATCAGGTGTTTATCAACAATTTGCTACAGAGTTTATGGAACCAGAACAACGGGACCAAGTTGACTGTACACACTATTTTAAAGACAAGATATTAAATAACTTGTAGGTATAACGGCCATAGATATAGGGCGCCATGTTGATTTACTTTACGAACTTGTAGTTATGTAAGTGCGTCATAAACCCCGCATTCTCTTCGCCGAGTACGAATATTAAGAGTCTCCAACCCCAAGGATAATTGAAAAGGCGAAATTGCTAAATAACTATGTCTATAATGCTCAAAGCTTTGTTAAACTTAATGAGAAAATCGTAAAGTTCTTTTATGGCAAAGATTTTGTCACTGGCCTCTTCCGTCAAGATGTCGCTGATTTACTTGGCTACAGTAAAGACCATTTTGGTAGGCTTATTGTGAGAGTGAACCTTGGTACATGGGCGAATCTATTGTTATGTATGGGAGTGCCTATTAACCAACTGTTTGACTTTAATCGGCCTAAGTAATATCCAATGTTGAGTTCGTGTGTTTTGTCCGTCAAAAAAGTTGCAGCGCTGCAACGTTGTGACTACTCACCACCCGTTGGGCGATGCTTCTTATTTCGCTAATCAGTGCTCGATAGGGGGAGTGACCGGAGCGCTGTGATAGCCGCCAACTTTTGAAAAGACGTGTATTTACTAGACTATTCAAGTTTAGGTGATTACTTAACTTGTGCTGCTCAAGTGAACATGCCGCACGTAATGGGCACATGTTCATTTTTGATATCGATTAACAAAGCGACTCCGCCAACCTATGCAGCGCCCATGGGTACTAAAGAGTCTAATGTTTCTAGGCTCGAAAAGGGAACAGGAAACCCTACTATTAAAACACTAATGAAATACGCTAAGGCGTGTGGTTGCCAATTAGACTTTGGCTTCACACACGCTTAGACGTTATATCAAAATCTCTAACCTAAGAGGCCGTTGCGATAGCAACGGCCTCTTTCGTATAGTTAGCTTGGAATTTGTCTAACAACTTTCGTAAAAATATAATACGAAACCTATTGGGACGGTAAAAAATATTGACTAAAATAACGTCAATGGTAAAGCATTTTGACCAGTGAATTTAAGGGGGATCAATGAGCGTTGTACCAGATTACAAGCTATCAGAGCTAAGAATCGTAATGTTCGAATCTTGTCCCAGGGTAAAAAATGAATTTCGATTACACAACAGAAGCCGATGAATCTTGCTTACCTGCAGCGAGAGATCACCGGTCGATCGCCCATGACCAGTTTACTTGATGTTCTCAAGGAAGCTGACTTGAGAATTGGATCTAGCGATCATTTTAAAACCGTAGACGAACAAGAAAACCTTGACCGTAAAAGCTAACAGTAACGTATATTATTCTGCCTCTACGGAATGAGCACGAATATAGGATTAAAACGACTAAGTGGAAGCCAGCATGGTATTAGCTTATAAAGAAATACTGAATGTGCTTCGTCGTTTTATTCACAATAACTGCATTACGTAACGCCATTGGGCAAGTCGCAAACGCAAATTTTATTTCCCGAAATCCTTCTATGTGGGGAGAAGGCACAACATCCAGCGCCTCGGATGCTAAGAAGCTTGGTGTTATTATTCATTGGCATGTAGAGAAGAAATCAACCTGTATCTACTTTCTGCTTAAACGCAGCTCCTCTTCAGAAGTCACCTTTATGATTGAAGGCGTATTACATCACGGCACCGAGATGGATTTTGACCGACAGTATGTCGATAGTCATGGTTTTCTATATAAGTCCGACACCGAAACCGCTGTTTTTAATTCTGTATAATTAATTGGAACCGACCACGCATTATCACAAAATCTCACACTTATCATATGTACACAGGAACGTAACACCTATACGTTCATTTACTTTTACAACTATCAAAAAGGTTTAAATTTGCATATGAATAAAGTGTTACTTTTGTCTTCTGTACTTGTGATTACACCGCAAGCCGTTCAGGCCTCAAGCAACCATGATGTTGCTGATAGTGTTATCGCACAGCAACGTACAGCGCTTGCCGAAAACACTCAAGGAAAAGGGTTTGGCCCTCAATCTCCACGTGATATAGACAACCTAGCAGGAAATAATACCCGTTACTTTGGGAAAGCGCCTGAATACTCACAAATGAACCTATGTAATGTTCACTTTCATAGAAATGCAGAGCATAAGGGCGGTGAATTTAACGTTTACGCAGGTAATGGTGACGGCAAAGGCAACAATACTGGCTATGTTTATAACGGTAAGTTAAGTGACGCTGAGCTTAAGCCGTTTAAAGATACTGTCAGCGCTAAAGGCCATAGTCAACTAGAATCAGGTGATACTATTGAGCTTCACTACGTTCATTCAACGGCCCAAGTTAAGCCAGGACCAACTCTCGGGGCATGTTTAAGTGAGTCAACTTCTAATCCGCAATTGCGTGTAGAAACGCAAGTATTTGTACTTGTTAATGATAAAAGTGCACTTAACTTCGTTGATTTGACCCAATTCGAGGTGAAAAATGGAGTCTATCAAGCAATAAACATCCCGAAAAATACCGGTAAACCGATTCGATATGCTGGTTCAACAACTGGCCCTAGCTACAATAAACAGGCATCTCCACTGCAAGTGACTTGGAGTGTACGACCAAAAGTGGCGAAGGTAGACATTGCCTCTGTAGCACAGTGGTTAGCAAGCAATGAGTTCGATGAAGACCATGCTCACGGTGTTCGCAACCTTGTTATGAACCCAGACTTGTTATCTTCGGGTCACTAAGCCACGACTGTTTCTGGTTTGTAGGTGAGTAAGGCAGTCGATATATGTATGCCATAGCATCAAGGTAGAGCATCGAGCGAAGAGCCTTAAACTCCGCCAAATTTATTAATGGCCCTTCATCATCAATTCACCGAATGAACTGTATTGTAAAGGTGTTAGCCTGATAAACGCTGATGCTTGTCGACTGTTAGTAAATTGTGTCCCATCACCCAAATTAGCATAAAGTATGAATGGGGTAACCTCACCAACACCTTCAAAATATATCAAAGTTTGTAGTTTGTAGTTTGTTGTGCATTGCAGGTGAAAATCAAGTTCATCGAGTAAGATCAAAGAGGGGGGGGGGCCCTCTTAATTAACCTTAGTAGTTCAGTATTATTCTTTCGTGATTTCGATGCCTAAATTGAAATTATCTACTTCGGAACCTTGCCATTCAGCAACTCCAATTTTGGTTACTCCTGAATATGCACCGGAAGGTAGCACATCATTAAGGGATTCTTCAAAGAATGCATTGAAGCTAGAGATCGTAGCACTTTGACAACTTACAGTTGTATTCATCTCTCGCCAAGTGCATTGATTGCTCCTTCTCATCGTAATTATTACTGGATGTTCACTCCCTGTTTGATTATTAATAGCATTGACCGTGACATATGTATTAACACCAATACCAGCACCTCCCCAAACTAGATCTTGAGGTCCATCAGCATATTTTTCTGGTCTATCTATATCAGATTCATTTTTCATGTCTTTAATAATGAAACCACGGTTTTTCCCATCTGTATTGTGAGTATAACTACTACTTTCAGTTACAGTGCCCAATGGTTGGACTTGGCATATTAGGTCGTTGCTTTCACTATCTTGAGTGACTAAGATTTCTTGACTACCTTCGAATAAAATATCACCACAAGTAAACCCTGTAACATGGTCATCACCCATTAACATTTCATGAGTGCTACCTTCATTGACATTGACAGATGGATCATCTAACCAACTTGAACGCTTGTCATAAACTCGTTCGTTATTAGCTGTAATCCAACCATTGATAGAATCGGCAGTCAAACCGTCTGTATTCATAACAAAAGGCATAATCGGAGCATCTGTATTATTTTTAATTACAATTGTAAAAGCAGATGTATTAAATGCACTTGTTATTAAAAGTGTAGCAATAGGTAATTTCATAATTTTCTCTATATGTCAGTGGTTTAAACTAATTTAGTACATTATGCTTTATATATGTGTGACCTATATCTTAATTATTTAAATAACAATTAACCCACATTTAAATTGATGAAAATTACACATAAATATTAATTTGTATATGTATAAATCTGTAAATTAAAAGCATATATACATTCACCCTATTGAGTTGTAGGAATACTCTCTAATTGCAGTTTTGGTGATGAGTGTCATATACAGCTAATTATTAGAAAGTTGCCAAGTGATCCGAAAAATATACCTAAAGGAAATTGGCATTAATGTTAAGCTACAGATGTGGGCTTTTTCATGCGTCACACAAAATACTCATTAAAGGGTCGGCCGGGAATTTGAAGTGGCATAGTGACTTTGGCCACCTGATTAAGAGGTGGAGTATGATCATCTCGATACTAAAACAGATGACAATATGACTAAGCGTGAAAGACGCATTTTTAACCCAGAATTCAAGCTTGAATGCGATCAACTAGTGCTTGACTAGGGACGTACCTACAAAGAAACCTGCGAAGCGATGGGTATTGGAAGAACAACGTTAGAAAGCTGGATAAGGCAACTCAAAGTTGAAAGAGTAGATAAGGTTCCCAATGCATCGCCACGGGCTCCAGAGCAAAGAGAAATCCGTGACCTTAAAAAGAAAATCAAACGTATTGAAGAAGAAAAGGACATTCTAAATCGTCAGTTCGTGGTAACGGAATAGAATCAAGTATGGTGCGGTGATATGATCTACATCCGGACTGAGCAAAGGTGGTCTTATCTAGCGGTTGTCATTGACTTATTCGCACGAAAAGCCATCGGTTGGAATGTCTAACTCACCAGATAGTGCCTTGACGGCAAGGCGTAAAGCATGGCTTATGAGAACCTTGGAAAACCATCTGGCGTGATGTACCACTCGGACCAAGGTTGCTACTATACGAGTAAGAAATATCGTCAGTTGTTATGGAAATATCGAATTACTCAAAGTATGGGTAGGAAAGGAAATTGCTGAAATATCCCTATGGAGCGAGTGTTCAGAAGCTTGAAAACGGGATAGGTGCCAACGAATGGTGATAGAAGTTTTATAGAGGCGAACCAAGCCAATAACAGATTATCTGGTTGGTTATTACAATCAACATCGATGACTTCATACATGGTATTGACTAAAGGGATAATACTGTTCGTTGTACACCAAAAGTAACTCTGACTAAATTGTGAGAATCAACTTAAACTTTGTGGCTCCACTTTGTGATAGAAAGTGATATCTGGTTCTTGTTCAAGCAGTCCATTAAGGCCTCCAAGTAGGTTAAGGAAGTGCGTTTCTTTGCAATGTGCGTCAAAAGCTGTTTGATCAGCAAACTGTTCTTGAAATAAGAACTTTCTATCATCAGATTTATCCTGAAATAAATAATAACTAATGCAGCCAGGTTCATTTAAAGTTGGTATTAGCATTGCGCTGAGTAGTTCATGCAACTTCTTTTCCTGTCCGGATTTTGCGTAAAAGTGTGCAGTTAAGTAAATCATTGTATTTCCTTAGGTTATTGATTTTTGGTTATTGATATCGACCTTCACGTTGAATAAATTCAATCTTGTATCCATCGGGGTCTGCTCGTAGTTTTATGATTTGATATCTGAAGTTCCAATACCGCAGTTAGCCAGACGTTTATGTGTTTTCTCTATACACTCGACACTGACTGCTAGGTGTCCATAGGTATTACCATGAGCATATGGAGTCGTTTGATTATGGTTGTGTGTCAACTCAAGTTCAAAGCCTGTTTCGCTGTTGGCAAGGTAAATTAGGGTAAAGTCATTGAGCTGATATTGAACCGTGACTTCAAGTTCTAGCGCATTACGGTAGAGGTTTTTAGGTCGTGCACTCTTATCATACTGTGAATCAGCTTAGTCATTATTTTTCCTCAATTGAAGTCAGGATAGTAATGAGTGAATGAACCAGGCTGGTAGTACGTGAGTACGACAAAACTTTTTATGAAAGGCTATTCTTTGATTTAAATGCAATCATATACGTTAATCGTTATCGTTTGCTGGAGTAAATTAAACAAGCACAGCGAAGCAGGGAGGCAAAATTACCTACCTCACCATTATGCTCTAGAGCCTCTGTGTAGACTGTTGATATGAAGCGTGGCACGGTAAGATTCTGAGAGTGAGCAATCTCTTCTAGGACCAGCCAAAAGCTCGATTCGAGTTTTACGCTGGTTGCATGTCCATCTATACGAATCGAGCGGGTAACAAACTGGTAACTTTCTGTTGGCTGATGAGCAAATATTTCACACATAAGGAGCATGTTGGTTGTTGAATAACTATATTATTCTGTCTGAAAATGATTTGTTAATCAATTAATTGGTAAATTACTTACATTTTCCGGGCACGAATTGGCCAGGTACGCATCTACAACTCGGTAGAACCGGCGACGGTGTCGCCTGAGCGGCCTACGGCCGAAAACAAAGAGACTCAACCGACTAGGGTGCTTTGCATGAATCGTTTATCCTATAGACCATGTTTCCGAATAAGCCCATCAAACAACGCTTCAATGCCAACGATACTTGGCTCTAAAGAGTATCGATGCCGCCATGCTAACTGCACCCATCACAAATACATTCACCAGACGTGTAAATCTCGCTTTTGCAGCAGTTGTGGCATTAAAGCGACAGAGCGGTGGATACGAAAGCAACAACATGTCTTTCCTGAGTGTGAGTATCAACACGTTACGTTGACGCTTCCACATACATTGTGGCCCATCTTATCGATTTCTTCTCAATCATCTCTTTAGTTGCGCAGCCAAAATCTTCTTAGAATGGGCAAAGCAACTGGATATCGATATCGGGGTGTTCTGTGCACTTCACACCTACGGCAGAAAGCTGAATTGGAATGTGCACATCCATTTGTCTGTCACGCGTGGGGGCTTATGTAAGAG
>NZ_JBFRMS010000072.1:0-390 GCF_041470505.1 Vibrio sp. 10N.261.55.C5 | reverse complement strand
GATTTTTCTCTTTTGAAGGCCACTTATACTTGGCTTTTTCAAGGCGTTTATACCAGAGGGCGAAGCCTGTTTTATCCCAGTACAACACTTTAATCTTATCGCGCTGTTTATTGGTAAACAGGAACAGCGCACCGCTGCCAAGAGGCAAGTCAGTATCATTTTCGATAATCGCTGCAAGGCCGTTGATGGACTTTCTAAAATCGACGCTTTCACGATAAAGGTAAATGTCTGGAGCGCTGAGCATACCTTTCATGACAACGCTCCAATGAGTTCAGCAAGATAGGTGGCTGGCGTGCCTTGAGGAATGCTCAGCTCCACATCATTGATGAGAAGTGTCATGTTCGCCGTAGCTATCTGGGCCTGATACTTGGTTGTCTTTTCAACGATTTC
>NZ_JBFRMS010000071.1:0-989 GCF_041470505.1 Vibrio sp. 10N.261.55.C5 | reverse complement strand
ATATAAGTGGTCATTAAGTCCTTATTGATATTCAATATTTCTGTAAGATAGCTGTCTTGCCGTGGATTTAAGTTGCCTCTATTTTTCAACAACACCCAGCGTGAGCGCTTGACCCATTGCCTCGCTTTTTTATCTTGCTTGAGCTTGTTGGCTTGGTCGACTCTGACTCTATCCATGACCTCACGACCGAACTTAGCGACAACATGGAATAAGTCGTAAACGATTTTTGCGTTCGGGCAATGCGCTTGAACTTCAAGGTCAAAAGCCGTATTCATGTCCATCGCGACCGCTTCGATATTATTGCCATGCTTGCCTAACAGCTCGAAGAACGGTCGTATGTCCTTGCGGCTACGGCCTAACCCTATCCAAATAACTTGGTGAGTCTTAGCGTCAGCGATGACCGTGGCATACCGATGTCCTTTAAAGATAGCGAACTCATCCATGACGAGTTGCCTTAGCCCCTCCCATTTCACTGACGGTACCACTTGGCGAAGTCGGCGTTTATCTATCTCTTTAATGGTGTGCCAATGTACGCTTGTTAACTGGGAGATATGCTTAATGGGAAGAAGAGGCAGCAGTTGTTCTATATAACTTTTTAAGCGCTTCGTGATGCGAGCATAAGGCTCTAGCCAAGATAGAGACTCTGTTTTTATGCCGCAGTCACGACACTTGATTCTTCGTGTTTGAACGGAAAGTTCAACAGGAACACCGAGCAACATGGCCTCTTTTACATGACGCCATTGATACTCATGAATAGCCTCGGCCTCGAGACCACAAAGGCACTTAGCCTCAGAGTTAGGTTTAAGAGTCAGGGTAATAAGTGATGCTGTCTGGTGAGACTTTACTATTTGAAAGCCTTCCCAGAATGAAGATAGGAAAGTATGATTCGGCATGAAAACGGTAGTTTGTGTATGATTTTTGTTTGGCGACTAAACCATATCACTTACTACCGTTTTTGTTTTTAGTTCCCGCTAATCCGCGATGAACCT
>NZ_JBFRMS010000070.1:0-20627 GCF_041470505.1 Vibrio sp. 10N.261.55.C5 | reverse complement strand
AATCCGCGATGAACCTTTTTTTTGACCGAAAGGACCGCTTACTTAACTAAGCTGATACCTTCTTTGTCGATAGTGATCTTGCCAGATTTGTATAGACCACCAATTGTCTTCTTGAACGTACCTTTGCTGGTTCTGAATGCAGAGAAAATAACTTCAGGAGAAGACTTATCATTCAAAGGCAGGTAACCGCCTTTCTTCTCAAGCAGGTCAAGAACCTTAGTGCTTAGGTCATCCATCTTAGCCACACCAACCTTCTGAAGAGACAAATCAATCTTACCATCTTCTTCACGAACGTTTTTAATGTAGCCTTTTAGTGTTTTACCAATGAACAGCTTACCGATGATGTCAGATGGGAAAATCATACCCCAGTGTTCACCGTTCACGATCGCTTTGTAACCTAACTGGCTGCGCTCAGCGATAATGAGATCGACTTGCTCATTTTGCTTATAAGTCGCAGGCGTGTTGTCTAACCATTTGTTGAACTTCGTTGTACCAACGATACGGCTCGATGCTTTATCGATATACACATATACTAAGATTGACTGACCTTCGTTTAAACGGCCACGCTGCTCGCTGAAAGGAACAAGAAGGTCTTTACCTTTCACGCCCCAGCTCATGAATGCACCAGTGCTGTTAACACCTTCAACCGTCATCAAACCAAACTGGCCTACTTGAGCTATTGGTTTTTCAGTCGTTGCAGCGATCTGGTTGTCAGAATCTATGTATAAGAAAACATCTAGCTTTTGACCAATTTCAACACATTCAGGAGTAAATCGTTTCGGCAGCAACACGGTTCCATAGTCGCTCGCGTCAAGGAATACACCGAAGTCTGCTTGTTTTACTACTTCTAAGTTGTTTATTTGACCAATATTAATCATCAAGGTTGTCTCTACTTTAAATTTGGCGGAGATTATACGTGATCTCTGATATGCTTTCGCTAGTTTCATTCATATTTTTACATTCTAGGAGACATCGTTGATCACCGTTGATAAACAAGATGCGATAACACTTAAAATTAACCATGCCATGGCTAAGACCAAAAAGCTCGACATGGACGTTTATCTATTCATTCCCGGTGAACTTGGACTGACTCCTGAAGTGCTTTCTGAAAGTGCCTTTTTCTACAGCTCAATCACTCAAAAACGTGCCTACTATAGTGACAAAACACTTTTACCTTTGGTACACAGTCGCTTGGCAAAACGTGGACGCTTATCTACAACACAGTATCGTGTCAGTTTGAGTCTGTTTGCCTACCAATATGTTATCGCGTTAGATAAATCAGTCAGCAGCTTAAATAAAACTGATAGTGACGACGTAACGGCTGATGAAGTAGATGAAGTCATTGAATTGGCTTTAGATATCTTGAAGAAGCTACGCCGAAGCATCCCTTACGAAGAAAATCTCAAGCGCTACTACGCTAATATCGATAACTACCTATCTTGGTATACCGAGCAAAAGTTCCTATCGCTAGTTTCACACATGCCACGAGGTAGTGAGTATTCAACGATTAAAGAACGACTCTTAACGCTTTGTGATAAAGAGACCGCGCACCGTAAACTGAACCGCTACAACTCAGCAAGAGTTCGAGAGGACGTTACCCGCTTGAGTAACAAGATGCGTTTGCTGCGTCGTTTGATTGAACACCCTATCGTGCTTAAAGAAAAGACAACGTCGATGGGTAAGAACGTTAAGCGTGCCGTGAAAGGCATCGCGACCGGTTTGGTGATGGTTGTCGTGACCACTACTGTGATCTTGGCTCGTGACTTTCTTGGTGAGATTACCGCCTCTTTCATCGTGGCAATGTCTTTCATTTACGCACTGCGTGAGATCTTTAAAGATGACTTGAGAGACATCCTTTGGCGCTGGCTGCGTAAAGGCAAGCCAAAATGGAAGCGTCGTTACTATGATCCAACGACCAACAAGTCAGTAGGCCATAAACTGGAATGGTTGGACTACGCAAATTTTTCTAAGCTTGCAGATCGCATTCAGTCGATCCGTAAAAAGCGTGTGGTACAACGTGAAGAGCAAATCTTGCATTACCGCTCTCATACTGAGATGTCGACATCGACCTTTATGAGTGGTTATGAGGAGACTCGTGAAACGTTATCGATCAGCCTAAGAGCGCTGACACGGTTGATGGATAAAGGCTCAAACAAGATCTACCGCTTGAATGAAGGACAAGTGAGCCGCGAATCAGTAGAAAAGCGTCATCTTCTCAACCTGATCATTAAAGAGAACAACCATGATAACGAACCAACCTACTACCGTTGGAAGATCGTTATGAACCGTTCAAAAATAGTTGATATTGAGCAGATCACTCAAGAGTCATAGAGCCGTTATAAAGTTCTCTATAACGGTATGTGGAAACCATTCACATACCGTTGTTTTATCTCTTCAACGTTACCCATGACTTCTAAACCAAAATCTATTATTTAATCGCTATTTTCTTGAAGGGACTTTCTTAATTGAAAGCGTAAGCGTGAACTCCGCCATCGGCTCGTCACCATGTAAAGATGGGCAAGTCGCGATAATGGTTACGGGTTGATTGACCCGTTCTCCGGTCGACATGGTTTCTGCCAGCATAGTGTTGATCAGCTCACCGTCGTTACAAGTGAAATGCACATCACCTTCAGGGCGCTTCAAAAAGTTACCCGTCACCTCTTTAAAAGCCAACGAGATCTTTTCACCTTGCTGCTGAGATTTGCTCATCGCAAGAAACCCACCCGCGACATCCGCACCTACAGCCAAAACGCCAAAGTACATACTGTTAAGGTGATTCTTAGTACGCCTTCTAAGCGGGATTTTCACTTCAACATGTTGGTTGTCCAACGCGAGTAGTTTTGGTCGGCACAACCAGATAAGTGGGACTTTGAAAAAGCCAAACATGCTTAAGTAGAAATTTGCTTTTTGTAGAGGGGTCAACATTCGAATTACCTAGCCAAGTTAGTCATCAGACCAGTTAATCGACTAGCGATAAGAATGTCAAAAAAATGTTACAAAAAAGAGATATCATCGCACAATGATATCTCTTTCATTCTCAAAGCATTAGCGCCTTAAGTCGGCTTATCAGGCAAGCTAATAGATTTACGCAGTCACGACCGTTTCAACACCTTCAAGGTCAGCAATGTAACCTTGTAGACGTGGATAATCGACTAAACCTTGCGTAACTAGCAGCACTGGCTTCTTCGCGTTCAGGGTTGCTTTAACAATCATATCCAACAAGGTAATAACCGCTTCGTTTTGTGGATCAAAAGCGTGCTGCTGAGCTTCATTGTGTTTGTCTACGCCTAAAGTGAAAGACGCTAAGCTATCAACGTTTACCACTACACCATCGAAGTAATGCAGTAAACGTTCGCTCAGTAGCACTGCAGACGGCACATCGCACGAGAACAGTACTTTCAAACCGTTAAGGCCGCGTGGTAGCCCTTGCTCGGCAAGCAGGTCAATAATCTTAGCGGCATCGCTTAACGCACGAACGTAAGGCACAACTACTTCAACGTTGATGCCCTGCTCACGTAATGCCTTAATAACCTGACACTCTAAAGCGAAAGCCTTGCTGTATTCTGGTGTCGCGTAACGAGCAACGCCACGAACACCTAGTGCAGGGTTAATCTCTTCTGCTTCACAGTTCCCGCCAAGCAGCGAACGGAATCCATAGCTGTCTGCACTGCTTAATGCGATACGAACAGAAGTGTGATTTGGCTGAACGGCAGCTTGAATGGCAATCACTAAGGTCGAAACAAAATGCTCATCGACTGTTTTATCGCCAAGGATCGCTTCTAAAGACGTTTTTTCAATATCAGTCAAAGTATCTAAGTGACTCTCGATACTTGGGTGGTAGAAGACACGATCCATCACTAATTCTGATAATGAAACGTATAAGTGGTTAGAATTATTATTATCGTTGTAAGAAGGCAGCACATCACCTAAGACGAGCTCTGGGTGCAAAGTGCTTTGATTTTCTTGAGTCATTGCTGCTCCAGCATTTTTATGTTGTGTTCAAACGAAAATACCGATAGCTGCCTGTTAATACAAGTGAAAATCCCTTATTTGACGCTGGCCTGCTGATAAAAATAAGAATATTAGCAATAACTGAGATAACTTTGACTCAATAGAGTTTATTCCTCTGTTCAATTCCGTTATCTTAACCACTTCGCAATAGAATAAAAAAGCTATCACATGCCATTAAAAACTGATGAGTTGAGAACCCAAGCTCTGGGTCCTATGCCAACTCCTGCCGAACTAGGCAATGCACACCCTATTACTGACGACGTTGCTGAGCGCATTAAAAATTCTCGCCGCCAAATCGAAGATATCCTAACTGGTCGTGATAACCGCCTATTAGTTATCGTAGGCCCTTGCTCTGTTCACGATACAGATGCGGCACTTGATTACGCTGAGCGCCTAAGCAAAATTCAAGACCAGTACAAAGATGAACTGTTCGTTGTAATGAGAACCTACTTCGAGAAGCCTCGTACTGTTGTAGGTTGGAAGGGTTTGATTACAGATCCTAACCTTGATGGTTCATACGCACTTGAAACAGGCTTGAACAAAGCTCGTAAGCTTCTGCTAGATATCAACAAGCTTGGCCTAGCTACCGCGACTGAATTCCTTGATATGATCACAGGTCAGTACATTGCAGACCTTATCACTTGGGGTGCGATTGGCGCTCGTACAACTGAATCTCAGATTCACCGTGAAATGGCTTCTGCACTGTCTTGCCCTGTTGGCTTCAAGAACGCGACCAACGGCAACATCAAGATTGCTATCGATGCAATTCGTGCAGCACATGCTTCACACTACTTCTACTCTCCAGATAAGAACGGCCGCATGACGGTTTACCGTACTTCTGGCAACCCATACGGTCACGTTATTCTACGTGGTGGCGATAAAGGCCCTAACTTCGACGCTGAATCTGTAGATACTGCATGTAAGCAACTGGCTGAATTCGATCTACCTCAACGTTTGGTTGTAGACTTTAGCCACGCTAACTGTCAGAAGCAACACCGTAAGCAGTTAGAAGTTGCACAAGACATTTGTGAGCAAATTAAATCTAACAAGAACCAAATTGCAGGCATTATGGCAGAGAGCTTCATTATTGAAGGCAACCAGCCAATGACAGACATTAACAACCTAGAATATGGCAAGTCGATTACTGACCCATGCCTAAGCTGGGAAGATACTGCAACAATGCTAGACATGCTTGCAACAGCAATTAAAGATAGAAACTTAGCTTAAGGAAACAACACAATGCCATCATTTGACATTATCTCTGAAGTAGAAGCAGTAGAACTGCGTAACGCAGTAGACAACGCAAACCGTGAACTATCGACTCGTTTCGATTTCCGCGGCGTTGACGCAAGCTTTGATTACAAAGATGAATCAGTAAAATTGACTGCTCAAGACGATTTTCAACTGAAGCAAATGCGCGATATCCTTCGCAGCAACCTAACGAAGCGTAATGTTGATCCTAACGCGATGGAAGCGAAAGCGGCAGACCAAACAGGTCGCACTTGGCACCAAACGGTTATCTTTAAGCAAGGCATTGAAACTGATGTCGCTAAGAAGATCGTTAAGCTAATCAAAGACAACAAAGTTAAAGTTCAAGCTTCTATCCAAGGCGACAAAGTTCGTGTTACTGGTAAGAAGCGTGATGACCTACAAGCTGTTATGGCTCTAGTTCGCGGCGGTGAACTTGGTCAACCTTTCCAGTTTGACAACTTCCGCGACTAATTATTGAGTTTGAGCGACCGCCTATTTGGGTTGCTCATTCATCAGCACAATGTCGTGTTTGAAATAGCAAAAAGCCACTTCTCGAAGTGGCTTTTTATTTATCTGGTCCAGCTTTAGTTTTATTCCGAGCCTCTAGCCGATTTCAAACAACCAGAAAGCTCTCATTTCAACTAGAAGCAATTACCTCAACTGAGTACTTGGGCTGCTGACAATTTTAGATCTTTGCCGACCAACAGATTAAACTCTACGCTTGCCGGTGGAATAAACACACACACTCGTAATTTCTCTGCTCTTGCTTGCTCAAGCTTTGTTGATAGCTCTCCGCTGTTGGCGTAGCTCTCTCTTTCTGCATCTCGGCGGCACAGGTCGATAAATTCAAATGGACAATCGCTCGGTGAAAGTACGAGCTCTGCCTCCTGCATCAAACGTAAAGCCTTCATAGACAACAGCTCGACATCTTGCTCGAATTCAATCCAAGTGACCTGCCCTTCGCTATCAATGCCTTCGGTTAGCGCTTGCTGGTAGTAAGACTCTAACTGCTCTCTGTCATTCACCTGCTCGATAAAGCTGGATGACAAGAAACGCTCCCAAAATTTACGACGCTCGTCGACGGTTGGGAATGACTCTTTGATTGAATTGCGTTTTGATGCACCGAAGTCTGCTATCAAACCTATGTTTTGTGGCAATACCGTTTCGAGTTTTTCTCTGATATTTCTTACTAAAACAGGTGATGCCCCGCCACTAGAGATGGCAATTTGGATTCTGCCGCGATTTATCATCGAAGGTGTGATGAAGTCGCAGTAAGGAAGATCGTCAACCACATTGACTAAAATGCCCAGTTTTTTCGCATCATTATACACTTGGTGATTCAAGCTTGGGTTGTCTGTTGTGGCCCAAACCTGCAAGTAATTTTTCGATATGATCTGTGACGAGTAAAAGTTTTGAACCCAGTGAAGCTTGTTCTCGTCCACAAGCTGCTTTAAGTAAGGCGCTACCTTGGGAGACACCAAAGTCACATCCGCTCCCGCTCGTAGTAAGCTATCGACTTTACGGCAAGCAACCTCACCCCCACCAACCACTAAGATTGGCTTATTTTCTACATCCAAAAACATTGGGAAATAACGCATGTTCTTCCTTGAGACTACTTCAATAACTATTCAGCCATGCTACCAAATTTGGAGCATATTCATAACTATCGAAGTGTAATAAAAATATTTATTGACCAAATTTCAATCTTTCTGAAGTTTAATGTTTCATCATTGTTATGTTTATTCAGAATATTTATCTAGTCGATTATCAATATAAAAATCTAAATCTCGTTGCACCAACAGTGTGAACCGTTGCACTATTTACATTCACTTAACATTTGGTCATTCTAATTGTGTTCGGATTTGTGATTTCATTCAAAATTCTTTTTAAATTATACATTTGTGAAACGACAAATCCTCTCCTAACCTTATAAACAGTTGTTTAAATCGCACACAGTTTCATTTGCAAAATGCAACTTTTTAGATTTGATCAGCAAGGTCATAGAACACTGAATACACATAGACAAACTCTACCGAGAACGAATCTCGAGTCTCATCTGGTTAACAAGGAAGGATACAAATGACACATAAACTAACACTTCTTGCTTCAGTAGTAATTGCTAGTTCATTTTTAGCTGGCTGTGGAGATACAAATAGTGTTTCTCAGGAAACTGTCGATAAATTAAACCAAGAAATTTCGAGTCTAAAATCTGAGTTAGACGCTGCGAAGTCAAGCACAACTGTGACTGCACCTGTTTCGGATGGTCAATCAACATTGGATAAAGTCATCGAAAATGACAGCTTAACTTGTGGTGTAAGTACTGGTCTTCCAGGGTTTTCAAACCCTAACTCAAAAGGGGAATGGGAAGGCATTGATGTTGAATATTGTCAAGCTCTTGCAGCGGCTGTACTCGGTGACAAGACTAAAGTTAAGTATGTACCTCTAACAGCAAAAGAGCGTTTTACTGCGCTTCAATCTGGCGAAATCGACGTACTATCTCGTAACACAACATGGACATTACATCGTGACACTGCTCTAGGTCTGAACTTCGTAGGCGTTAACTACTACGATGGTCAAGGCTTCATGGTTAAGAAAGAACTTGGCCTAACAAGTGCTCAAGAGCTTGATGGCGCTTCTGTATGTGTTCAATCAGGTACAACAACTGAACTTAACCTAGCCGATTACTTCCGTAACAGTGGCATGTCTTACAAGCCAGTGGTATTCGATACGGCAGCACAAACATCGAAAGGTTTCGACGCAGGTCGTTGTGACGTACTAACAACTGACCAATCTGGTCTATACGCACTTCGCCTAAACCTAGCTGATCCTAAATCTGCAGAAGTACTTCCTGAAATCATCTCTAAAGAGCCTCTAGGCCCTGTTGTTCGTCAAGATGATGATCAATGGTTTAACGTTGCTAAGTGGACACTTTCAGCAATGATTAACGCGGAAGAATACGGCATCTCTTCTAAAAATGCAGACGAAATGCTTAAGTCAAAAGATCCAAACATCAAACGTATTCTTGGTGTAGACGGTCCTAAAGGTAAAGGCCTTGGCATTCGCGACGACTGGGGTTACCAAGTAATTAAGCAAGTTGGTAACTACGGTGAGAGTTTTGAGCGTACTGTTGGTACAGGTTCTCCACTTCAAATCTCTCGTGGTGTAAATGCATTATGGAATGCGGGCGGCTTTATGTACGCTCCACCAATCCGTTAATAAATTTTCAAGCATCAATTAGGGCGGAGTTTTCCGCCCTATTTATTAAATGGATTTGAGGTTATAGTAGTATGAAACCTAATGAAACTATTTCTCCAGCTCAGGCAAAGCCACAGCCCAAAAGTGCCAACTTATTTTACAACCCCACTTTTCGCTCCATCATTTTCCAAATTATCGCCGTCGGGGCGCTTTGTGCTTTCTTTTACACGATTGTAAATAATGCACTCACAAACTTAGATTCCCGTGGTATCACCACTGGTTTTGATTTTCTCTCCCAAGAAGCTGGTTTTGGTATCGGCTTAACACTGATTGAATACGACGAGACCTTCTCATACGGTCGTACATTCTTTATCGGTCTTCTCAATACCGCTTTGGTTTCAGTACTCGGCATCATGCTAGCGACAGTGCTGGGCTTTAGTATGGGTATCGCTAGACTCTCTTCAAACTGGCTAGTTAGCCGATTTGCAGCTGTCTACATTGAGATATTCCGAAATATCCCTCTGCTATTACAAATCTTTTTCTGGTATTTCGCCGTTCTACAAGCCTTGCCTTCTGCTCGTCAAAGTATGAGTCTAGGTGAAGCAATTTTCTTGAACGTACGCGGGTTGTACTTCCCTGCTCCAGTCTTTGAGCAAGGCAGTAGCATTGTCATCGCATCATTGATTGTCGGTATTATCGCTACGTTTATTATCAACATCTGGGCTAAGAACAGACAGAAACAGACCGGCCAACAAACACCGATGTTGCGAATTGCAGCTGCGTTGATTTTAGGCTTACCGTTGATAACTTACTTTGTTATGGGCATGCCTATCTCTGCAGATTACCCTGTGTTGAAAGGGTTTAACTTCAAGGGTGGTGTTACGATAATCCCTGAGCTTGCTGCATTGATGCTCGCTTTAAGTATCTATACAGCAGCGTTCATTGCTGAGATTGTTCGTTCAGGTATTAACGCGGTAAACCATGGGCAAACTGAGGCTGCGATGTCTCTAGGCATCCCACGTTCTAGAACTCTAAAGCTTGTCATTATTCCACAAGCATTAAGAATCATTATCCCACCACTAACCAGTCAGTATCTAAACCTGACCAAAAACTCATCACTTGCGATGGCCATTGGTTATCCTGATCTTGTCTCTGTATTTGCAGGAACAACACTTAACCAAACTGGACAAGCTATCGAAGTAATCGCGATGACAATGGGCGTCTACCTAACCTTGAGCCTATTAACGTCCGCTCTAATGAACATATACAACCGCAAAGTAGCGTTGGTGGAGAGATAAGATGAGTACACATCAATTTCAACCTGATCTTCCGCCTCCAGCGAATACCGTTGGGCCAGTCGGTTGGTTAAGAAAAAATCTATTTAATGGACCTATTAACAGCGTCGTCACTGTGATTCTTGCTTACTTTGCTTTCACCCTATTATGGGCAATAGCGGATTGGGCATTCATCAGTGCCGACTGGATAGGAACCACACGCGATGCCTGTACTAGCGAAGGCGCTTGTTGGGTTTTTATCAGCGTTCGTTGGGACCAATTCATGTATGGCTTCTACCCAGAAGCTGAACTGTGGCGACCTCGCCTCTTCTACGCAACGTTGGCCATTTTTGTAGCCTTACTGGCTTATGAAAAAACACCTAAACGTACGTGGATTTGGTTGTTCTTCGTCAACATCTACCCATTTATCATTGCCGGCTTGCTATACGGTGGCGTCTTTGGGTTAGAAGTTGTTGATACCCATAAATGGGGCGGCCTATTGGTTACACTGGTCATCGCACTTGTTGGTATTGTAGTGTCACTCCCTATTGGTGTTGCACTTGCTCTTGGGCGTCGCTCAGAGATGCCGATCATTCGCAGTATGTGTACCGTATACATCGAAATTTGGCGTGGCGTACCGCTCATTACAGTTCTATTCATGGCTTCAGTAATGCTGCCACTCTTTTTATCAGAAGGGACAGAAACCGATAAGCTCATTCGAGCACTTGTAGGGGTAGTTCTATTCAGTGCAGCCTACATGGCCGAAGTAATTCGAGGTGGTCTACAAGCAATACCAAAAGGCCAATACGAAGCAGCTGATGCTCTGGGGTTAAGCTACTGGAAAAAGACCGGGCTTATCATTCTACCTCAAGCTCTTAAAATCACGATTCCTTCAATTGTGAACACCTTCATTGGTTTGTTTAAAGATACCAGTCTTGTTTTGATTATTGGTATGTTTGATGTACTAGGAATTGGCCAAGCCGCGAATACCGACCCTGAATGGCTTGGGTATTCAACAGAAAGTTATGTATTTGTCGCGTTAGTGTTCTGGGTGTTTTGTTTTGGCATGTCGAGATATTCGATATGGCTAGAAAACAGACTTCACACCGGTCACAAACGATAATTAACAAGATCAAGGACGTATTATGACGCAGCAGACAGAAAACAACTCTCAAGGTCTTATGATCGAGTTGAAAGACATGAACAAGTGGTACGGTGAATTCCACGTACTTAAGAACATCAATTTAGAAGTTAAAAAAGGCGAGAAAATCGTTATCTGTGGCCCTTCAGGCTCTGGTAAATCAACGATGATCCGCTGCATCAACCGATTAGAAGAGCACCAAAAAGGTCATATCTTCGTTTCAGGTAATGAATTAACGGAAGACCTAAAGAACATCGAAGCCGTGCGTAGAGATGTCGGCATGTGTTTCCAACACTTCAATCTGTTTCCACATCTGACGGTATTAGAGAACTGTACTCTGGCTCCAATCTGGGTCAAAAAGATGCCAAAAGAAGAAGCCGAAGCGATTGCAATGAAGTACCTAGAGCGCGTAAAAATCCCTGAGCAAGCGGACAAGTTCCCAGGTCAGCTTTCAGGTGGTCAACAGCAGCGTGTAGCTATCGCTCGCTCTTTGTGTATGAACCCTCAAGTGATGCTGTTTGATGAGCCAACGTCGGCGCTCGATCCAGAAATGGTTCGTGAGGTGTTAGACGTAATGGTTGAGCTTGCAGAAGAAGGCATGACGATGCTTTGTGTAACGCACGAGATGGGCTTTGCTAAAGAGGTCGCGGATCGCGTTATCTTCATGGATGCCGGTGAAATCATAGAAGAGAACAACCCTGTCGATTTCTTTGAAAACCCACAATCAGACAGAACGCAGAACTTCTTAAGCCAAATCTTACACCACTAATGTGTTATGATGCATAAACTACAGAGGCGGCTTAGGTCGCCTCTTTGTTTTCAGTGTTATAATTAGTTTTTCAAGATTATAAACAGCGATTCAGTGCGATTAAAATTGAACAACGAACCTTAACTGCACTTTAAGAAATACTTTGTTACACCTTCAGAAACACTTAACCGACTATTTTGATTATTATTTTACGTATACAAGAGGAATGAGAGACTTGATTTTTCGAACTTTCACCCCCATAAATGTACTAATAACTATTAAAGTCACCTTACGAGGAAGATTATGAACAGCCCTATGTTTTCACGCACAGCATCTCAAGAAAGTGCTCTGCAAACCAATAAAGTGTTGCGTAACACCTACGCATTACTGTCTATGACACTACTTTGGTCTGCTGTTGTAGCAGGCGTATCCATGGCGATGAACCTTCCTCGCCCGGGTCTTATTATCATGCTAGTTGGCTTCTACGGCCTACTTTTCCTAACAGAAAAGAACCGTGACAACAGCATGGGTCTAGTCTTCACATTCCTATTTACAGGTTTCTTAGGCTACACCATCGGTCCAATCTTAAACATGTACGTTGGCGCAGGCATGGGTGATGTCATCCTAACTGCACTTGGCGGTACAGCACTGGCGTTTATGGGCGCATCAGCTTACGCACTAACAACTAAGCGTGACCTGTCGTTCCTTAATGGCATGCTATTAGCTGGTTTCGTAGTACTACTTGTAGGTATGGTTGCAAACATCTTCCTACAAATGCCTCTACTATCATTGGCAATGAGCGGTATGTTCATCCTGTTCTCGACTGGTGTTATCTTGCTTACAACGCAAAACATCATTCGTGGCGGTGAAACAAACTACATCTCTGCAACGATCAGCTTGTACGTATCGATCTACAACATCTTCATCAGCCTACTAAGCATCCTAGGCATCATGGGCAGCGACGACTAATCGTTCCCATCATTGAAGAATATCTAGCCCAAGAGCCTACCTCTTGGGCTTTTTTGTATCTATAAGTACGATATTTCATTGGATAGCTACAATTTCTGTTGAGAAAGACAAACTTGGTCATGTACCCTATCCGCATAGTTAATTGGATTCTGGATTAAACATGTTTGAATATAACGGCAAGCAAATCGAAACCGACGCTCAAGGCTACCTATTGGATTACACGCAATGGGAAGAAGGCATGATTGAAATTCTTGCTCAAGACGAGGCGATTGAACTTACAGATGCACACTTAGAAGTCGTACATTTTGTAAGGAGCTTTTACGAAGAGTTCAACACCTCACCAGCGGTTCGCATGCTCGTTAAAGCAATGGAAAAAGCTCACGGCCCAGAAAAAGGCAATAGTAAGTACCTTTTCAAGTTATTCAAAAAAGGCCCTGCAAAACAAGCGACCAAGCTCGCCGGTTTACCTAAACCAGCAAAGTGCTTGTAAAACCTAACCCGCTTTAGGTCATTAAGTTACGTTCAATATAAAATACTGTAGTGCTACAACTACAGTATTTTAAACGCCCCTATGCGTACGTCTTGGCGCTCACTATCTTTAACTTGATGCATCACAACGTTGTCTACTGTTGCGCTCGAAGGGCCAATATAGAGCCAAGCATGTAACTTCTCAATTTGCTGACTCTCTCCGACAACTAACACTTCAACTCGACCATCATTTAAGTTCTTTGCATAACCTGAGAGACCCATAGCTTGCGCCTGCCTACTGGTGTGGTAACGGAACCCAACACATTGAACTACGCCTGACACGACAAAAATATATTGTGAACTTTCCATAACGTTGCCTCATAAATTATATGAATGATATAGTCGAGTTTCTATTCATTCACCGCTTATTGGTGGACTTACTTCGAGTATAACGATTATGAAAGAAATCCCATTTCGTTGGATTGACAAATATCTCATTCACCTAAAAATCCAAGAAAAGTTCTATCTACTCTTCTTATTGCCTCTTCTCGCCCTGGTTATATTAACTCTCGTTTTAGATAGTGCCGCGGACTCTTTACTTGCTCACCTTTATCAAGAAGAAATGCTCTTGATGAAAGGGCTTATCGAAGCGGGTCAACTCACTAAAGATCAAGTAGCTCAGCTTGTCAGCAGCTCTGAAACCATCTCTTTAGGCTACGGTGCTGGTTCTGTTTCAGTGATGAATGGAGCGTTCAGCCTAGTTGCTAACCATGACCAAAACCTTTGGTCTGCTCTATCGACGACTCAGGTTTCTATCATCGCTGTAACCCTAACGCTTATCGCACTAGGTGTTTACTACATCATGACCTTTATTGGCGGCGCGATGTTCTCTATGAACAAAGCTCTGAACACGCTTGCGAATGGCGACTTAACTTGCCGCATGAACTACTTCTTAGTTCGTGACGAGTTCAGTGAAATCGCGATTACAATCGATAAAGTTGCGGAGCGTGAACAAAACATGGTTCTATCAATCCAAGAGTCTGTCGCTCTCATGCAGCACATCAGCTCGGACTTGAACCAGTCAACACAACAAAGTTCAGACATCTCAGGTAACCAACAAGAACACCTGAATAGCTTAGCAAGTGCAACGGAACAAATGGCGGCTACCATTCGCGAAGTCGCTACCCTTGCTCATGCGTCTAGTTCACAAACGATGGACGCTCGCGGCGTTGCTCAAAGCGGTCAATTAAAGGTTTCAAATACATTGGAGTCTATCTCTAGCCTATCTCAAGAGATCCAATCCGCTTCACAAGCAGTAGAAGAGCTGGATGCCAACGCTGCGCAGATCGATGAAGTAGTCGCAACCATCAACGGTATTTCTGAACAGACTAACCTGTTGGCGTTGAACGCCGCTATCGAAGCCGCACGTGCTGGCGAGCAAGGTCGTGGATTTGCTGTTGTTGCCGATGAAGTTCGTGCCCTTGCCGGTCGTACTCAGAAAGCAACGGTTGAAATCCAAAGCATGATTGAATCATTACAACGTAACAGTCAATCGCTGACCAAGCTGATGGAAGTCACAGTGAACAATGCTAACGAAGGCCAAACACTGATGTCAGAAGTGAACGTCGAGATCGGTTCATTAGCGGAAAAGAACCAGTCTATTTCAGATAGCAGCACTCAAATTGCTACCGCGGCTGAAGAACAAGGCGCAGTCGCTGACAACATTGCACAGAGTGTTGAAGAGATTCGTCATCAATCAGACAGCATCTGCGAGATGATCAGTAAGAGTAATTCCAATGTTGACCAACTTCGTAAACAAAGCGATACGATGGAAGGTTTGCTGACAGGTCTTAAAGCTTAATACTGTTCTCCAACCACAATGTGTTGATTAATCATTACTAGGGCTGCTTCTGCAGCCCTTTCTTATTTGCTTTTCACCTGTACTTCCCCGACAATACCCCTCCTTCAAATTCAACAAACAGAGTAAATTATGACTCCTTCAATTCATCTAGCTAAAGGCCGAGATAAATCACTACGCCGCAAACACCCTTGGGTATTTTCACGCGGTATCGATAAGGTCGAAGGCGAACCAAAACAAGGTGAAACTGTAGACGTATATGCTCAAAATGGTCAGTGGCTTGCAAAAGCGGCTTACTCACCAGAATCTCAAATTCGAGCTCGTGTTTGGACATTTGAAAAAGAAGAGATCAACAAGGCGTTCTTCGTAAAACGAATTCAAGACGCACAGTCTTTACGTGAGGACATTATCGAACGTGATGGTCTAACGGGCTACCGCCTTACCGCAGCAGAGTCTGATGGCCTGCCAGGTATCACAATCGACAAATATCAAGATTTCCTTGTTTGCCAACTGCTAAGTGCTGGCGCTGAATTTAACAAAAGCGTATTGGTAGAAGCGTTAATCGAGTGCTTCCCTGACTGCAACATCTACGAGCGTTCAGACGTAGCGGTTCGTAAAAAAGAAGGTCTAGAACAAGTTGTGGGCGTACTTCATGGTGAAGAGCCACCTAAATCAATTGTGATTGAAGAGAATGGCGTCAAAATCAGCGTGAACATTATGGAAGGCCACAAAACGGGCTTCTACATGGACCAACGTGATAGCCGAAAAGAATCGATGAAGTACGTTAAAGGCAAAGATGTCCTTAACTGTTTCTCGTACACAGGTGGTTTTGGCCTTTACGCACTTAAAGGCGACGCGAAGCGTGTTATCAACGCTGACGTATCTCAACTAGCTCTTGATACAGCTAAATTCAACGCTGAACTTAACGAGTTTGATATATCGAAAAAGCGCGCTGTATTCCTAAACGCTGACGTTTTCAAACTGCTTCGTGAGTACCGTGACCAAGGCACTAAGTTTGACGTCGTGATCATGGATCCGCCAAAATTTGTTTCAAGCAAGAATAACCTAACTTCAGGCGCTAACGGCTACAAAGACGTTAACATGCTTGCGATGCAAATCCTGAAACCAGGCGGCACTCTACTCACCTACTCTTGCTCTGGCTTAATGGGTACTGATTTGTTCCAAAAAATCATTGCTGATGCGGCACTAGACGCAGGCAGAACCGTAAAATTTGTCGAGCGCTTCGAGCAAGCAGCCGATCATTTAACAGATACAGCTTATCCAGAAGGTTTCTACCTAAAAGGTTTTGCTTGTAAGGTGCTTTAATCTTAGTGCTTTAGAATCTAGCTTTTATAGCAAACAAGATCTATTAAAAAAGGGCCTTTCGGCCCTTTTTGTTATTCATGAATTAAGAGTTTGGTAGGTTAGTCATTAGTGAATTTACTAAATTCGTCAATTCATCACCGGAATAAACACCAGAAGAATCGACGTCAAAACCACTAAGATTACTTGCTTGGCCCTGCAACACTATAGTTTGAGAACCTTGATCATTAGTAATGGTTAACTCTAAGTCTTGGTTGTTATCGCTAATCTTAGCTGACAAATGTTCAAGAACATCATCCATTGTATTTTCATCATGAAGGAGTTCAGATAAATCAATACGGTCACTGCCCACTTCAAAGTCAGTAATAACGTCTCGATAGTCGTCAAGCGGTTCATCTACCCACTTGAATATATCATCACCTTCTCCCCCGACTAAGATATCATTTCCTAAGCCACCAATTAAGGTGTCATCACCACCTTGACCGTAGAGAATATCTCTACCTTCACCGCCTTCAATCGTATCGTCACCACCACGCGTGTCTCCGTCAACATTAAAAATCTCATGATTATCACGGATATATTCATATACTTCTAATCCAGAAGGCTCGATACCATTTGACATTTCTGTCAAAAATGAAGTTAACGCGTCTATACCAGAACCATCAGGTAACGAATCAGGGCGTATCAAACCGTTCTCTGCCCAAGGTAGATTATCAGTATTAATCGCATCGCCAAATAGAATATCATTACCTTCATTACCAATAACTTCATCATTACCCATATTAGCAATATCGTATATTACATCACCTCTTTGAAGCACAGCATCTAATTCATCAGCTGTATTTACTATTTGAACTTCTCCAGAAGGCGCTAGTACGGGGGATAAAAGCGCGATTGATGCAATTCGAACATTACTCTGATTATACTGGCTCGCATCAAAGTTTATTTTTATATAATACTGACCCTCTGGCAAAGCGTCACTGGTGACTGATTGTGTCATCCAAGCTCTACTGGATTCGCTTCCGGATGCAACTAAATCATTCGAACTATCATAAATCCCCCACTCGAAACTACCACCGTAGAATGAAGCTTCAAAGTCAATCATTTGCCCGTTCACAACTGTAAATGCGGTACTCGTCCACTCTGATTTATTACCATCATTACCTCGATCATAATCTTCCACATATAACAAGCCACTGTTTGTATAAACCCAGCCAGAGCTATCTTGACCTGTGCTAGTTCCAGAAAGAGAATTCTCAAAGTCAAATAAAACAGATGACTCATACAAACCCTCAACCGCAGACATTGACGTTTGGTTTGTATTATCAAAGAACTTTAAAATATCTACACTGATGTCACTACCAATGCCGATAGCTTGAACCTGAGCCTTATCTGATAAAGATGCAAATGCCTCTAGAGCACTTTTTAATGCATCGTCATTCATCTCACTATTGCTACTGACATAAGGTTCACCATCCGTTAAGAAAAATGCCAAATTCTCGCTATCGTCACTAGTCATGCTAGCAAACCAAGAATCTGCTAACGATAGTCCTTTCTCATAATCAGTAACACCGCCAGCTACTAACTGTGTATCAATACTATCTAACAAAGCTTCATATTGTGGGGTGTTAACCGTAATATTTTGCGCTTCAAAATTAAATTCGATATTGGCATCGAAAGCAATAAGTTTGACGTTTACAGTCCCATCATGACTGGCAAGTGACTCAACCAAGTTTTTCAGTGCCGCTTCAACCATTTCAATTCGCGTAGTACCATCAGTTAGCGCGGCCATACTGCCCGAAGTATCCACAATTAGTGCTATGTTGTAATCCAACCCTGGTACTACAGTTTTAATAGTGCCTCCGCTATCACCTAACACTACATCGTCACCTGAACCACCGCTAACAATATTATCGCCGTTAGGATCAATTTCGGATATCGCGATAGAACCTGTTTCATCTTGAGCGTACTTAGGTAGGTCAACGGGTTCACCTTGCGCGTCAACTTCTTGAGCACCAGCTGTGACGGTTAACACTGGATTCGATCCTACGGGCGCTTCGACCATAACAGAAACTTTACCGTCACTATCTAATGCATCTACAGGAATTGTCCATGTACCGTTGCCGTTATCTGTACCGATGCTCAACATTGTACCAGTTGGAACACCACTCACAGTAACCTCGGTGATCACTTCACTACCGTCAGAATCGTTTAGCCCAACACTCAAATTAAGCTCAAAAAACTCTGATATCTTGACTAATGTACCATTTTCAAATTGATATTTTCCATCTTCAAAAAATATCGTCTCAATACTATAAAAGTCATGTCTAGCTGGAGCTTGGCCCACGGGAGTATTCTTTGGTATAAGAATCATTTGACTACCAATTGGCAAATTCTCATATACAACAGTAAAATCAGATAAAGAGCCTGGTACATAGGCACTATCAATGCCCGTACCTCCATCATAGTTGGTAGAAGCATTAATATTTTGACCAACTAAAATATCGTCGCCGGCTTCTCCCTGTAAATTACTTGAAGCACTTGTTGTACCGCCCAACAAAATATCATTATCATCACCACCAAGAAGGTAATCAGCAACTGATGCCCCCCCTAACAATATGTCTTCACCACTTCCACCTTGAGCTTGAAGGTATAAACTACTGCCATATTCGACAAAATCATCCCCACCTAAAGCTTCAATCCAGTTCCCACTATTAGAAACTAAATAGTCGTCAGATTCTGTCGCGATATCTGTAGATTGTAACCCTTCTTTAGTATTAGCTACTAATTCCAAAATACTATCTAGGGGTGTTTGTGTACTTATTAAAAGTTCAGCATCTACAACCAAGCCACTAGATTTTGGTTCTACATGAACAGTTACAGTCGCACTATCAGTCAACCCGTCTGCGTCAGTCACTACATAAGTGAAAGTCGCATCACCAGTAAACCCATCATCGGGAGTGAATTGAATATCACCACTCTCACTAAGGCTCACTGTACCGCCGCTAACAGAAGTTACTGACTGAATTGTAAGACTATCACCATCAGGGTCACTGTCATTCGCTAACAAGCTAGCCGCACTAATTGTGGTTAATAGCCCTTCAACAGTGCAAAGTTCATCGTTTAATGTAGGAGCATCTAACAAAGGAGAGAAGTCACCAATTAGATCTCCATCGCTATCATACTGACCGATATCAACATCAAGAACAGCGTCTCCACCTTGATCCCAGTAAACAATTTCAATTGTATGGTAACCGGCATCAGTGATTTCAAAGACATTATGAATTCGCTCTGTTGGTGATTGGTTACTGTCTACTTCAGCAACGACAACGCCATCAATTTTGATTGAATAACCGTCGTCAGCATTCACCTTAAGCGCAAATTCCCCTTCATCTAAATAAATGGCCCCAGTTAAATTGAACACTCCATCGGTCGTACCGTTAGGAACATTACCAGAAATACTATCCGCGTCGTCACCTAAGAAGTCACTCAATTGAGCGTCATCATCAACTCCACTCTTCACGCTCAGAGAGTAATCGAGATCAGTTGCAGAAAAGGTTACATCCGGGTCACTCGCGTTAATCACTGAGAGGGCCGTCGCTACACTGCTCACTTGACTATTGTGTCCGTAATAAGCACCTGATAAACCGTGAGTATGAGTGTATGTATCGTCGTTGGCGATAGGAGAAACATCGTAGTCGCCGTCGGTCGCGTCCGCCGTCGCCGTCGCTTCGTTACCCGCGTCGTCTGAGGTCGTCACGCTCGCTTCTACGCGCGTATCTTCATCATCAACCAGGTCGCTGCCGTCAACTTCGATGCTGTACACCAAGTCGCCTTCGTCGTTTGCGAACACATCGCCTGTGTAGGTTTCGCCACTCACCGTTAAGGTCACGGTGTCGCCCGCTTTCACGTCGCCGCCAACGGTACCCGTAATGACCACTTTGCCATCCGCTTCGTCCGCGTTCACGGTGTTGTCCGCTGTGATTGGGTCGATCGTAATGCTCGCCGCCGCTTCGGTATCGATGATGACTTCAAGCTCGGCCGACGTCGCGCTATTGCCCGCATCGTCCGTCACTTTTACGCTCAAGTCGTAAGTGCCATCCGCCAGGTCGGCGCTCGGCGTGAAGCTCCAAGTGCCGTCTTGCTCTTCGGCCAGCGTGCCTTCTAGGGCAACGCCGTCTTTGAGCACCACGATACCCGCGGCCACCACATCGTCATCGATGTTGCCCAGCGAGAACGTCGGCGTCTTGTCATTGGTTAGGTTGTCTGTGTCGCTGTCGCCGCTGTCGCTCGACGCAGGTAAATCGATGGTCGGTTTGGTGATATCGGTATCCAGTTTCGCACTGTCTGTGCCTTTATCAGACACGTTACCCGCCGCATCGGTAATGG
>NZ_JBFRMS010000069.1:0-10763 GCF_041470505.1 Vibrio sp. 10N.261.55.C5 | reverse complement strand
TGATGCTTGCAACATAAGTCTTCATAACGCAAACCAATTATCAAAGAGTTAAAGTACAATTTGCAACATAAGTTCGCATAACATTGCATCGAAAGTCTGCAAATTTGAACAACGACTAAGATTCAACGTAGTAAATTTACTACGCTCCAATTAATCCTCTAGACAGAATCGCTTGGTGATCACAAGAGATGAGTTAATGCGCTAAGAAGCTTCTGTCGGATAGGCGGCACCTGTTACCAGGTGCCTCCCTCCTCAGAACCGTACGTGCAACTTTCACTGCATACGGCTCAAGCCTCCACAAAGGCACCGTTAAGCACCCAGTAACAAAATTACCTTTGCGATACACACTCAAAGCTTTAAAACTGACCCAATGACCACTTGATGAATAAGAAACCACGGTTCGTTGTCAGAAGACGCACTAATTTCATTCGAAATCATCATTTGCTTTTCTTCTTTAATAAAGTTCTTCAAGCTATCTCGCAACGGGAGACCAGTTAGAAGTCAGCTCGCTTTCGCGCCAGATATAAACCTGTATCTACTTCATTACAAAGTAGCATTCGCTTTTTCTAACCTCCTTTACCTGCATACCTATCGGCAACCTTCACAGGCTGCTTTCCCATAGGGAGATATACAGGCTTACCCTGTTCCGTATGTCGCGTAAAATGTCAACTTAGATGCCCACAATGGTGCGGAGAGTGCAATGACCACGAAAGAGTAATGTCCAATCTCTTTCCGACTCTCGTTGCCTTTTGGCTACAGCGTATTAACCACTTCCGCTGCTTCATCATATAACGCGCCTTAAATGGATTCACATTACATTCATCATATTGCCCCCCTAGCACTCACCCAACTTGTGGTTGTCAGGAGAAACGTCCTCTCACGATTCCGTTCCCGCTCAGTTTAACGACCAAGCTTCGTTACATTGTCAGAGCCGCTGCTTTATTCAGGCTCTTAGGGGCATCTGGTGGTACAGATGGTTCACTCTTCGTGGTGAACAACGCTTCATACGACTTCAGGTCGCACGGACATTTCTGAGTTAGCACTTTTGCTAAATTAGGGAAAGACGAATTAACTGAAGTATGGCAAACGCTGGTTTAGCTTGTCTCTAGAACAATTATTGGCGACCATAGCTAGTTATCCAACGGCCATTCACGAGTTTCAATCAACCCTTGCTCAAGCAAGTTGTCGCGAAGCTGGTGAATCCTGACTTTTAGCTCATCACGTATTAATCGAATCGCTGGAGAGATCAACTGACGACTCGGTAATATCAGCCACATTTCGGTCAGTGGTATATCGCTATTAACTAATATCCTCTCTAATCGGCCCGCGAGTAAATCTTCACCGACATCAATAGCGGATTTCTTCGCTATCCCCACCCCATCAATACACCACCGACGAACAATATCACCATCATTCACAGCTCGATCACTGTTCATTTTTATTCTGTATTTTTGATCACCATGATAAAGATCCCAACCGTCGTGCACGACTTCGTACAGTTTGTAGAGCAAGGCTTTATGTTGATATAAATCATCAGGAACCAAAGGTCGACCATGATTTTCAATATAATCAGGAGAAGCGCATAGAACATGAGGGATATCGCAGATCTTAAATCCATACAAGTTGGATTCTTGCGCGGCACCTTTAGTCATAGCTCGTAACGCCACATCGACCCCATCGCGGTAAAAATCGGTTCGGCTATCACTCACATGGAGCCTCAATGACAGGTCTTGATGCTTGTCCATTACATCATTAAGCAAAACGCGCATCAGGTTGCGCCCCATCTCAGAAGACACCGCGATACGAACTTCCCCACTGATGGATTGCTGCTCTTCATTGACCAACACCTGCCCTTGTTGCAACAAATCCAATGCTTGTTGGCACAAAGGTAGATACCGCTCACCCTCTGGGGTCATGCGCATCTTTCGCGTCGTTCGAACAAATAACTCGGCTCCTAACTCTTGCTCTATCCGTTTTAATGACACACTTGCAGCAGAAGAGCTCATATCAAGTTGATTCGCCGCGGCTGTAATCGATTGAAGCTCAGCAACTTTCAACAAAACCTGTAAATCTGAAATTTTCATCACTATACTCTTCACTACTCGAATGGTCAGTTTTATTATCCACGATTTAAGGAAAGTGTATTAAAGATTAGCCCGTTTATCGAATGAATAATTTTGAATATTATTAATCTCAAGCAAATACAGCAGAGACATTACTATGAAATCATTATTTAAAGCATCGACATTAGCACTAGCCGCAACGCTACTTACTACACCTTCTTTTGCCGATGAAGGTTCTTCAAAAGTTGTCGCGGTAAACGATATTGAGTGGGGTTATCTAAACCCTTTGCGCGGCGTACTTAGCCCGGGAGCTGCGGACCTTTGGGGTGACCGTACAACGGATACCGCAACAGGTATGTTGGTACGCTTTAACAAGGGTTTTGAGTCACCACCGCACATTCATAACATCACGTACCGCGGTGTGGTCATTGAAGGTCAAATGCATAATGACGATCCAACATCAGAAAAGATGTGGATGCCAACAGGCTCGTTCTGGACGCAACCAGCAGGTGAAGACCACACCACTGCCGCAAACGGTGAAACAAACCTAATCTACCTTGAGATTGATGCGGGTCCATATCTAGTTCAACCATCTGAAGAGAAGTTCGATAATGGCGAACGTCCTCTAAACTTGCATAAAGACAATATCGTGTGGCTAAACAGCAGTGATCTTCACGATATCAAAGTAGACGGTGTTCAATCAACGTATGTTTGGGGTAGCACTTCTGACATGGGTGGTTCAATGATCAAACTGCCTGCCGGCTTTGAAGGAAAAATCACCACGGACGCAAGTGAGTTCCGCGCCGTTGTGATTGCAGGCTCGATTGAGTACAACTCAAAAGAACAAAGCAGCAATCTTACTTTAAACCCGGGAAGCTACGTGGAATCTGAGGGCAAGTTCTCTCATAACATCACCAACACGGGGGACTCTGAGGCAACAATCTACATCCGTACTAACAGCAAGTACCAAGTGAAATAAGCCCTAGCTCGCTTTGTCCCTCGCCATCGGCTTAATCCCCCTTAAACCGGTGGCAATTTCCATCGACGCGCAAATCTGTGCAGCACAAGGGTTATGTACAATACAAAGGTTAATATATGAAACACATATTGTTCATCGCTTCTTTGATCATGGTGACATTCAGCTCTGCCTCTTTTGCAGCAAACCAAGTGCGCGATGAAAATACGGTAGAAATTGAGTGGCTTGATCTGATCCCAGAAAGCGAACGTGCACGCGTCAGCGATGAAACCCTTGCTGCCCTTGACCATAGTGCGAATGTTGCTCAGCAGGCTCTAGTGGGAAGTGTTCGTCCAGAACTGAATGGCAGCAACGTCAAAATACCGGGTTTCGTGATTCCATTAGAAGGGGACTCAGAGTCAATCTCTGAGTTTCTTTTGGTTCCCTTTTATGGTGCGTGTATTCACGTTCCACCACCACCTCCAAACCAGATTATTTACGTCAAGTTTGAAGAAGGGACTCCAACTAAAGACCTTTGGGATATCGTTTACATCACAGGAACCTTGAAAACAGAAACAGTAATTTCTGATGACATAGGGGTCGAGTCAGGCTATTCCATTGAAGGTGCGAGCTTAGAGATATATAACAAAGTGTGATCTAGTAAAACTAGAGACTCTATAGGGCTGCGGGTGACCCAAACCAATGATCTGGTAGTGAACAACTAAGGAAAGAGCCATTTGGTTAGCCCGCACTTCACTAGACACTGCACTGGTTAGAAAATGTAGACCAAATGGCTAGCCTTGAAGTGTGACAGACATGCATCCCGAATTGGAATGGGGCACTTTCGAGTTAGAAAGTGCCACGGGTAAAAATTCAACCAGAGAAGCTTGTGGACAAAATCGAGTTTAGTTTTGTGCCAAATTATAAAACCTCGGATAGCTTTAGGTATGGAGTGGCCTAACTGATATCCAATGATAGTGGGGCGGATCAGATAGTCCTTTTGTGCTCCCCAAACAAGATCATTACTATGAGAAAAGCTAACAACAAGCCGTAAATTATAATTAATAGAGGCTTTCCAACTAAAACCTACCTCAGCTATGACTGGTGAT
This sequence comes from Vibrio sp. 10N.261.55.C5, assembly GCF_041470505.1. Classification (NCBI taxonomy): domain Bacteria; kingdom Pseudomonadati; phylum Pseudomonadota; class Gammaproteobacteria; order Vibrionales; family Vibrionaceae; genus Vibrio; species Vibrio sp. 10N.261.55.C5. The sequence goes on along the minus strand of NZ_JBFRMS010000069.1, from coordinate 6,636 downwards.
CGCTGCTTCTGTTGCTAATTTGAGCTTTGTGATTTTATCACTAGTCATCTCAAAGCTACTGTCATATTTGTTCGTTGAAGCAACTCGAAGTTGGCGCTCGACAGACATCAGATCACCAATAACTCTACGTAACTTAGCTGCTGACATACGAATCTGTTTCATTATTTGCATCACTGACGCCCCTGAAACGATAACGCAACCACTCATGGTGTAATACTTTGCATTGAGAATCATTTCAAACTCTCGGATACAACTATTAGCAACAAGCAGCTCATCAATAGTTAAGCTGTCAAAGTAGCTCTCAACATGCGCTGATCGTTCTATCTCGCGATAAGCCTCCCTTAGCTTTTGGGCTTGATCATCTAGTTGACCAATAATAATATTCGCTAATTCATAGTTTTCATCTGATAGATAAAATTCGTCATTTTTATACTCTGATTCTTCCAGACGAAGTGCCATAACTTTAGCAATGATATCGCTTATACTATCATTAGCACTGCCATCAAAAGCTGCCTTGATAATTTTACTCATACCGTGTCTCTTGTTTACTACAACCTCAAAAGTATTATAGGGATATGTTGGTAAAATGATAAGCCTGGCTAATTCAACCTATGAAGATTCTGGAAACTTCCGTGTTAAAAAACACCTCGGATAAAATCGACCAACTAATAAAAAACCATCAAGCCTAAACATGATGGTTTTGATTCTTAACTGCTTGCTCAGCAGGCTGGTTGCTTTCTTCCTGGCCTATTCTTAGCTGCCTATGCGGCAGGACACTTAACCGGGTTTCAACCTTATGTGCGCGACATTTTCTTAGCTGCCTATGCGGCAGGACACTGTTAACTATAGTCGCTAAGCTGTTAATTCCACGGGTTTTACATCGCAAATCCATAAAATACCCTTTTTCTTCTTACTTCTGTAAGTCCTTGTTTTTAAATCTCTAAAAACGGGCTGTCAAAAAAGGGTCAAACACGTAACTCTGGAACCGTGCCTTTTCTCTCTTGATTGGTGGCTAAACCATAACTATTAAAGTTTGCTGCATCGCGCTCACTAACAAGCTCCTTTTGTACAAACAAAATATAATCTTCCCCAGATGAACCGCTGGAGATTGGGATTCGATGAAAACTATCGATGATTCGCTCTTCATTAGTGGCTGGTAATGATTGTCCATCACCAGAGAAATCGGCTCTCGCCATGCTACGTTTGATTCGACGTTTCTTGGAGCCCAGAAAACTTTTCCCAATCGTTTGATTACGGGTAAACCTCACCTCAACCGCAATGTCAGGCACCTCACAAACACTGGAGATCTCAAATAAACCTTCATTTACCATCACAGAGAAATAGGGCTGAAAAGCGAGTCCAATCATCATCTCTTTATCTTCAGCAACAAAGGCAATGGTTTGGCCAACTGTAGATTCGTTCCAGTCCGGAAAACTCACACCTATTTTATTCATGGCTTGTCGGTTATTGACCATAAACAAGTGCATTTGGGATATACACCGTCCTGCCAATAATTCATGGTCGGCTTGTGCAGGCATGTAACGTATTAAGAAATAGTAACGCTTAGTCATATCTATCCCTTACTTCGCTTTAGAACAATTGAATAGGCCGCCTTTGATCAAGACAGACATGATGAAGTGCACATCATTTGGGATGACTTGAGAAGCTGTCATGCTTTCAATCCAGTTCTCTGTATTTCTGACTAATTGGTAAAAGTCATTTCCATGGGACACGTGTCGCCTTGCTATAACGTATTCTCGATCTGCCCCATATTCGTTCACTCTTAATGGTTTATCTGCGTTTTCATGCCACCAATCGTCAATCGATTGCAATGCGGCTCCAACTTTTTGACCATGAAACGCAACGGTTTCCTTTCCGTTCAATAGTTCGACGGTAGCTAACTGCTTAGTCGGAACACCATCTTCTCGGCTATCTAAAAACTCTTGGCTTGGGTAAACCTCATCTCCCCAACCAACTCCAATTTTAGCTTTGACATCCATGTAGAAATATTCGGTCGGGTCAGAAAGGGCTCGCATCAAATAGGCTGTGAGCTTTTCTAGGTATTCTGCTGAAGCCTCATCCCAATGACCATACCAAGAAAGCCTTGTTGCGTTTTCTATAATCAAGGTTTGCGAATCACTGGTGGTCACTTCTATCGACAATTGTCGACACTCTCTGTTTCTCCAAAGCCAACTGCCAAGCAGTATATTCTTCGCGTATCGATGAGCGAGCTCCTGATAGCCATTGAGATCTTTATAAGTATTAGCCAGTAACGAAAGTTTACTGCGCACTTCATCGTCACTACAGATATCAGGGGTTAGAGAATTGGCTCGAATTCGAAGCGGGAATGCACAGTAGATATCATCTACACCCGGCTTTACGTAACACTCTTCGATGAACTGAGGATTGGAGTAAGATAAGTCTTGTGGAGCAACATTCTTTTTTACGAACTTGCCCCCTTTATATGCTTCTGCATAACCCCCTTTTGGTGCGCGCAACCTAGTTCTATCAACTTCAAGGGGACACATTTCACCATTTTTAGATAGATAGTAGAAATAGGCTTTGCCTGCAGAAAGAGAGCGAACGTAGTTCAGCTGTGTGCAAAGTTCCATAAACGATTAATCCCTATAGTTTTTTATAAGAATAGTTTCGCTACTGCATTCTATCGACCAAAAGGCGTGGTTTAAAAAGTGATCTCTTCCACTAAAACGTACTTCTATGGGGTTAACTCGCTGAGCAAGCCCTATCGCATTCTCTGCATAAGCGTGACAACTGGTGATTGAGTTGCCCCGTTTAGTTGGTTGTTCTAACAAATGGTAGCCAATAGAAACTGGCAAGTTATCAGCATCTTTAGTGATTAAACGTTCTAGATCATTAAAATCATTCGGCTGTTTTTCACTTGGATATAACCATCGCCCGTATGCTGGTGACCCTTTTAAGACATGGAAAAGCTCACTCCTACTAGTAAACGTCCTTAGCCACTCAATCTGCGTCGATAGCTGTGGTTGGTATAATGCCCCTCCGGCGAAAGCAACGGGAAGGGCCGTTTTAAGCGCGGACTTAAAGTCTGAAATTCGGCTGTCACTGTGGACTCTGATAACTAAGTCTATTTCTAGGCCCGCCAATCGTTCACTACGAATAGTTGGTCGCTTCGCGTTAGAAACCGTTCGTGCTTTGGCAACTGAGTTGGGTTCGGTAAGCTTCGCTGTCGGTTGAATCTTCTCGCTTCGAACATAAAAAGAGAAACTCGAAAACTCAAACGGGGAATCACAATTAACTAGCTTATTAAACTCTCTTTGGTAATGGTGCATGAACCCCCAAATAGCCGCCAAAGAAGGAGCACCACACAGATATGGGCTACTCATTGCGACCGCGTCTTGCACTCTCATTGATGACAAATAGATATACTGCTCACCCGTTACCTTATCTTCATTGCCATTTGGTTTACTGAGTTGTTCGAGGACCCATACAATTTGGGCTTTGACGACCTGCATAAGCTTAGGGTGATAAGCAAACTTTGCGGCATACTTATTATTCTGAAACGTGAGATGCAAGTGACGGTTAAACTCACTAGCTAAGGAGCCTAGATCCGATTCAGGTAACGCCAAAAAGGCTTGAGCCAAAGTGTCATCATGTTCCAATTTCTGTTGATTAGGGTCAGCATCAACAATATCTCTTAACTCCATTAATGGAAGCATCCACAAGGCTATCTGCTTTCGCAATATCTTACTTCTAACCTTACGAGTGCTCTCTCTTTGCTTCTGTGTTTTTGATGGTTCTGATCCAATTAAGTGATTTAACACCTGACAAATTTTGGCGTTAGTTACCTGATAGTCATCAAAGTAGCGGCCACTCTTTTTGCGACTTTCAGGTAACGTCCCACCCTGCGCTGGTTTAACGTCTAGCGGATAGTTTAGGACTTTCATATGCCCACCTAAACTGCCACACAGATTCCCATTATTTTGTGGATTTGGCTGTGAAGAAGACACAAATTTGAGTTTACTTTCACGACTTCTCGCTTTTATTTCTAACTCACATTGAGTGGTATGACTAACCACAGGTGTGACCGAAACGTAATCACCATTCCATGGAAATTGTAGTTGCTTACTGTAAGTACTAACACTGTTGGGAAAGGAGCTATCAGGAAGGTCTTTTGCCAGCGTAAGTTGTAATCGAGAAAGTGACTCAGCCTCCAATCCGAACTCTTTAAGCAGCTCTAGCCAAACTGAGTTTTCTTGCTTAATTAGAGAAATAATACACACAGGCTCTGATTGCCAACTGAATGAGCTTAGTAACCACAATACATGACGATACTGCGCAGGGCTATGCGACCATCCCAATCGTTGCTCTAGTACTGAGCTTGAAATAAACGACTCGGTTGTCGTAAGAGCCTGTGCAACTATCCGCTGATTTTTAACTCGGCAGTCTGGAAACTTGAGATTATGAGTGTGGAACCATTTGATCTCATCAAGGGATGCCTCTAGGTTCTCTGCGGCTTTTAAATGCCTTTTAGCGCGGGCAATATCCAACCAATCCGAGCATCTATCTGATTGATGGCTTGAACTGAGATTAAGCAAAATCGTTAACGCCTCTTTTTCACACCCTTCAACACAGACATCTTCTGTATAAGGCATGAACATCTTCTTTAGCGTAACCTGCTTTACTGCTTCGTCTTCAATTGTTAATAAGTCACTTAATTTCGTCATAATTACCACTCAGGTAGATACACACTTAAACCATCACTTTCAGAGCTCATTCGAGTCAACTTTGTTTCGATGACACTTCTTAAAGTAAACGCCGATTCATGACTCGCTATCTTTGTATGCATTCGCGGCCTGATCGCGGCTTTAATCTCACCAAACTCATACAGCCGATACACTTCATCCGTTGTACAAGAGAGCAATGTGGAAGCTTCTAAGGGGCTGAGCAGTACATCACCGATATTTCCTTTAGCGCTTGAAGGCACTGTTGCCACTAGCTTTGTAAAGTAAGCTAACACCTGAGTAAGTACGATATTGTGACTCAGCTGCCGACTGGGTAACTGACGGCAATCTTTAAGCAGAGCACCAAAGGCTTCATTGAAAAATACCTTCTTCCAATCTTTTACTCGAACGAGTTCTGCCTTCTCTTTCAAAGCATCGAAGTCTTGCCACAATGAGGTTGGCCAAGAGCCGCAGTATTCGATGAATGATTCGAAACTGAAGTCATCGATATTGCCATAACGATTTACATACCAAAGTAAAAAGCCATAGCGCTCAGATAACGTCATTTCTCCTTTTAGTAATCCCAAGGATTTTGAATCATTCCCTGACAACCATTGAGCAACTAATACCTCCACCTCTGGCGCATCTTCTACTGGCGAATTTCGGAGTTCGAAACCACATTCACATTGGCTAATAATCTCGGTACTTTGGTATTCAAGCCTCGACTTACACTCAGGGCAGTGATGAATCAGCTTACAGCCATGATGTTCACAAGCTTGGTGAGAGATAAATTGCCACTGCTGGCGAATGTAGGGAGCTTCGTCAATACACAGCGGGCAAATAGGCGTGAAGCGTTTGCGAAGAAAAGCATAAGGGTAATCAACCCCGAATCTATGTACAGCTTTGTATTGCGGAGAGAATTGAGCTTTTGAATGTGATAGCGCTAGGCGCAGTACACCAAAGTTATTGAGCTTTAGTTGGTTCTCAAGATGAATGAGAACCCGCACTCGCATTTGGCTTGTGGTTTGAGCGTGGTAGATATTAACTCGTTCGAGCTCTAAGGGGAAAGAACCAGCCATCGCTTCATGCTGATCCATGGTGTCGAACCAGATGTCTTCGGCGAAATGAGAAAATCGCTCGTAACCTTGCTCTTGCGATAAACGCAACAAGAAGCTTTCAAGCGATTCGTCAGAATAAAGTTGAATGTCTGTATTCACATGCCACCTAAAACTTAGAGTTTCTAAGTTTTAGTATCGGAGATATTTCATGCATTGCAACCATAGAGGCCAACATATTTTGCAAAAAACGCCTATGAACTCATTCAAAATACGACAGAATCGCTTGGTGATCACAAACTATGATGCGAAAGAGCTAAGAAAATTCTGCCCCAAAATTCGTTAGATTAAATACTCTACATATTTTTTGGGGCCCGCGTTTTCCCTACAAAATCTAATCTGGTTTTAGGAGGGCCAGATAAAGCTCATTTAGGGGTGGCGTACAATTGTATAAGTCCATATTACTTTTCCATCTTAGCCATTAGCATTTGGTTTTGAGGGTTTTATAAGTCGCTCTATATCTTTTAGAATCGGGCTTTCTGGGTTGGACTCTTTGATAATTTCATGAATCAACTCTAGTGAATCTTTATCTGAGAAGAATTCTTGTTTTATTTTGATTGCAGTATCTACAAGACCATCGGTTTCTATCTTAACCCCAAGACCTTCAAATGAACCTCCACAAATCAAAAGAGTTAAAGTAACGGGTAAAATCCAACCATTAAACCCAATTTTTATTGGACTGTTATAGTTAATATTTGTAACTCGTAGCACATCTGAATTATCACCGAAGTATGGAGCCCAGTCTGGGTCTGTTCGGAAATATACTTTCTTTTCTTTAGCCAGAAAGCCCTCCAGTGCTGCATATTTCGGAGCATTCC
>NZ_JBFRMS010000068.1:0-35360 GCF_041470505.1 Vibrio sp. 10N.261.55.C5 | reverse complement strand
CCAATCTCACTATCTGAAACGAATCTAGCCGATGGCTCTGATCCGTCGAATTCTGCGGTCAGCGACACCAAAGTCATTCAGTTTACTCATGAGAGTGACGATGTTGAGTCGTTCCGTATCGAGCCAACAGAGTTCAATACTCTAGGTACGTTAACGTCAAACAACTTGGCGGTTCAGCTAAAAGAAGATCCTAACAGTGCTGGTGATTACATCGGTTTTGTTAAAGACGCGTCGGATGTTGAAACCAACGTCTTTACCGTTACCTTCTCTGGTGCAAATCTAGGTCAATACACATTTACGTTGCTTGAAGCGCTTGACCACGAAGATGGTCTGGTGAATAACAGTTTGAGCTTTGACCTGCCTGTTTATGCAGTTGATAGCGATGGCGACGATTCACTGGTGTCTCAGTTAAATGTAACCATCGGTGATGATGTCCAAATCATGCAGGATGGTACCTTAGATATCACTGAGCCAAATCTTGCAGATGGCACAATCACAACGAATACTATCGATGTGATGCCAGAGCAAAGTGCCGATGGCGCGACGATCACTCAGTTTACTTATGACGGGCAAGTTCGAACTCTGGATCAAACGGACAATGGTGAGCAGCAATTTAGCTTCACGGAAGGCGAGTTGTTCATCACTCTTCAAGGTGACGTGCGTTTCGAACCCAATCGCAACCTAGATCACACAGCTAGCGAAGATATCGTGAAGTCGATAGTGGTGACTTCAAGCGATTTAGATAACGATGTGGTGACGTCAACGGTCACTCTGACGATTACTGATGGTGATATCCCAACCATTGATGCAGTGCCAAGCGTTACTCTATCTGAAACTAACCTTAGCGATGGCTCTAGCCCGAGCGGTAGCGTAGTAAGTCAAACCGAGACGATTACTTTCACTAACCAAAGTGATGATGTGACGAGTTTCCGCATTGAACCAACTGAGTTTAATGTCGGTGGTGTACTGAAATCGAATGGGTTTGCGGTCGAGATAAAAGAAGATTCTGCTAATCCGGGCACTTACATAGGCTTTATTACCAACGGTTCGAGCGCTGAAGTCCCCGTGTTTACCATTAGCTTCTCTTCAACCACGTTAGGTGAATACACTTTCACTCTACTTGAAGCGCTAGACCATGTTGATGGCCTAGCGAACAATGATCTGAGCTTTGATCTGCCTGTTTATGCGGTAGACAGTGATGGTGATGATTCACTGGTATCGCAGCTTAATGTAACGATTGATGATGATGTTCAAATCATGCAAGGTGGTGCGCTCAATATTACCGAGCCGACCGTCGCTGATTTAGCGGCTGGTACACCGACCACGGCTACTTTTGATGTCATGCCAAACCAAAGTGCTGACGGCGCGACCATCACTCAGTTCACTTATGATGGCGTCGTAAACACCCTCGATCAAAATATTGCAGGCGAACAGCAGTTTATCTTCGCAGAAGGCAAACTGTACATTACCCTCGAAGGTGAAGTTCGCTTTGAGCCTAATCGAGATCTTGACCATACGGCCGGCGATATTGTTAAGTCGATAGTGGTGACCTCAAGCGATTTCGACAAAGACTCAGTCACGTCAACCGTTACGTTAACGATCACCGATGGTGATATTCCAACCATTGATGTTATTCCAACGGTTAGCTTATCTGAAACGAACCTGACGGATGGTTCAGCCCCAAGTGGCAGTGCGGTAAGTCAAACCGAAACCATCACCTTCACCAATCAAAGTGATGATGTGGTTCGTTTCCGCCTTGAACCAGCAGAATTCAATACCAATGATGCACTCACATCGAATGGTTTAGCTGTTGAATTACGTGAAGATCCGCAAGGGTCGGGCAACTACATCGGATTTACAACCAGCTCGTCGAATGCGGTAACCACAGTATTTACGTTGAGTTTTTCTGGGACAACCTTAGGTGAATACACCTTTACCTTAATCGAAGCCTTGGATCATCAAGATGCACGTGGCAACAACGACCTGAGTTTTGATCTGCCTGTGTATGCGGTGGATAGTGACGGCGACGATTCGTTAGTCTCTCAGCTTGGCGTGACTATTGGTGATGATGTGCAGTTGATGCAAGGCGGCACAATAACCAGTCGTGAGCCTGCTGGAGTCGTCGAAACATCGAATACTCTGGACGTGATGCCAAATCAGAGCGCAGATGGAGCAAAAATCACTTCATTTGTGTTTGATGGAAACAGTGCAGAAAGCCTTGATCTCAATGTGAATGGCGAGCAAGAGTTTGTGTTCACTGAAGGTTCTGTATTTATTACCACAGAAGGTGAGATACGATTCGAGCCTGTGCGAAATCAAGATCACACGAGTGGTGATATTACTAAGACGATTGTTGTTACATCTACTGACCTTGATGGTGATATCGTCTCATCTACCGTGACATTGAAGATTATCGATGGTGATCTTCCAACGATCGATTTGGTCCCTGGAATTACGCTCTCAGAAGTGGATCTCGCTGATGGTTCTTCGCCAACCGGCAATCCAGTGGCGATGACTCAAGTTATTACCTACTCAGAGGGTAGTGACGATGTTAGTTATTTCAGAATTGACCCTGCTCAGTTCAATACTTCGGGGGCTTTGAAGTCGAATGGATTAGAGGTTGAGATTAAAGAGCAGCCAGCGAATTCTGGTAATTACATTGGCTTCGTCAAGGACGGTTCTAACGTCGAAACCAACGTCTTCACGATCAGCTTCTCGACGAGCAATTTAGGGCAATACACGTTCACACTGCTTGAAGCGTTAGATCATGTAGATGGATTACAAAACAATATACTAAGCTTCGATGTCCCTGTTTTAGCGGTTGATGCGGATGGTGATGATTCTGCAATGTCGCCTATGACGGTTGCGATCACCGATGACGTACAAGGCGTTCAAGATGGTACCTTGAGTATCATCGAGCCTTCATTAGCTGATTTGGCATCGGGTACGCCACCAACGACGCCAATCATTGATGTTATGCCAACGCAGAGTGCTGATGGCGCGAAAGTGACACAGTTTACTTACGATGGTGGCACCGCTGTAACGTTAGACCCAAGCATCTCTACAGAACAAGTCTTTACAGTAACCGACGGCTTACTGTACATCACCATTGAAGGGGAGGTTCGTTTTGAACCGAGCCGAGATCTTGACCATTCATCCGGCGACATTGTAAGAACGATTGTCGTCACCACCAGTGATTTTGATGACGATACAGATACCGCGGATGTCACCTTAACGATCAAAGACGGTATCGATCCCGTTATTGACGTGGTTCCAGATGTTAACTTATCGGAAGTCAACCTAGCGGATGGCTCTACGCCAACTGGTTCTCCGGTAAGTTCGACTCATACAATCACTTACACCGAAGGAAGTGATGATTTTAGTCACTTTAGAATTGCGACCAACGAATTCAATCCTGGCGATCTGTTGAAATCAAGTGGTCTTGTTGTTCAACTAAAAGAAGATCCTTCTTCTGCTGGTGACTACATTGGTTATACCGATGATGGTATGGGTAACGTTACCGATGTATTTACCATTAGCTTTGATAGTGCAAACAAAGCTCAGTTTACACTTACCTTGATTGAGGCGCTTGATCACCTTGATGGCGTGCTCAACAACGACCTTACTTTCCGCTTACCTATCTATGCTGTTGATACCGATGATTCTGAGTCAACAAAGCGCGATGTGGTGGTTACGATAGAAGATGACATCCAGCAAATGCAAGATGGCTTCTTAACCATTACCGAGCCAAATTCTGGTACTCCAACAACAACTACCGTTGATGTGATGCCAATACCAAGTGCAGACGGCGCGAACATTACGCAGTTCACGTATGACGGTGGTTCTCCAATTACTCTGAATCAGAACATCAGTGGCGAACAAGAGTTTGTTTTCATTGAAGGTTCATTGTTTGTGACATTAGATGGTGATGTAAGGTTTGAGCCAAATCGAAACCTTGATCACTCTGCAGGGAACATTGTTAAGTCAATCGTGTTCACGTCTTCAGACTTTGATAACGATATCTTTTCGTCGACGGTTACGCTCACCATTGTTGATGGTGATGGACCAACAATCGACGTTGTGCCGGGTGTGGCATTGTCAGAAAGCTTACTTGCGGATGGTTCGACGCCTAGTGTAAATCCTGTGAGTATCACTCAAACCATTACTTCACTTGCAAGCAGTGATGATATTGCTGAAATAGTGGTGGAAGTAGGGCTATTCAATACTAACGGCGCGTTGAAGTCGGATGGTTTGTCACTGAGTTTACGTGAAGATCCTGCAAACTCTGGCGACTACATTGCCTTTACCACTGATGGAATGGGTGTGGAGAAAACCATATTCACTCTAGATTTTGATGACACGAACCCAAGCCAATATACGTTTACTTTGCTTGAACGTTTAGATCATGTTGATGGTTTAGGAAATAACGATCTGAGCTTTGATCTTTCTGTTTATGCAGAAGATACCGATGGTGATATTTCAGCGTCTAAACCGCTGACTGTCACCATCACCGATGATGTTCAGCTGATGCAATCAGGTGCGCTCAACATCACAGAGCCAAGTACGGGAACACCAACTACAACAGTCTTTGATGTGATGCCTGCACAAAGTGCAGATGGCGCCACAATCACTAAGTTTGTGTATGACAATCAAGCTGAAAAAGCATTGGTACAAACGAATACTGGCGAGCAAGAGTTTGTATTCACTGAAGGGTCTTTGTTTATCAATCTTGAAGGTGATGTGCGCTTTGAGCCTAATCGAAACCTGAATCATTCTGGTGGTGATATCGTTAAGACGATTACCGTGACATCAGAAGATAAAGACGGTGATATTGTTACTTCGACCGTGACATTGACGATTTCAGATGGTGCTCCACCGGTAATTGATACTGTACCAACGGTTGCATTGGAAGAAGCGAATCTCGTGGATGGTTCATCTCCGAGCTTACCTGTGAGCCAAACTGAAACCATTGCTTTCACAGCGGGAAGTGATGATGTGAGCTATTTCCGTATTGATACCACTCAGTTCAACACGTCTGGTGATTTGAAATCGGATGGCCTAGTGGTTCAGCTTAAAGAAGATCCAGCCAACAGCGGAACCTATATTGGTTTCGTTGAGAGTGGGGGTGTTCAAACGGATATCTTTACCATCACTTTTAATAGTGTAGTGCTAGGCGAATACACCTTCACTTTGTTGGAAGAGCTCGATCATCTGCCTGTGCAAGGCAACAACGATCAAGTATTCACTCTGCCAGTGATCGCGGTCGACCAAGACAATACCGACTCTGTGATGAAACCTTTGACCGTTACTATCACCGATGATGTGCCTGTCATTACCGATACGACAGCGACCAGCACATTTGTGGTTGATGAAGATGATCTCGGCTCTGCGATTTCTCAAGCAACAGGTGCATTTGTTACCACAGAAGGTGCAGACCAAGTAGAGGTTTACGAACTGCGTAATATCTCTGCGCTTGAAGCGACATTGACCTCTGGAACTGAAGCGATTTCTATTACAGAAGTCACAGGTGCCGCCAACACAACGACCTATCAAGGTACGACGACAAGTGGAACTCCTATCTTCACGCTCGCGCTAGCGAATGACGGCTCTTATACGTTTACGTTGCTAGGTCCTCTAAACCATCCAACAAGCCCGAATTCCAATACCTTAACGATTCCATTTGATGTCGCTGCGGTTGATGGTGACGGCGATGATTCTAACCAATATGTATTGCCAATCGAGGTGCTAGACGATGCGCCAGTAATGAGTGCGCCGACGGGTGAAACGGTTGTCGATGAAGACGATCTTACTGGTATTGGTTCCGATCAATCTGAAGACACCATTATTAATGGCCTGTTCACTGTCGATGAAGGCGCGGATGGTGTTGTGAAGTATGAACTGGTTGATGAAGATTTGGTTCTGACTGGCTTAACCTCCAACGGAGAAAGTTTAGAGTGGCTTGCTGTTTCACAAAGCGGCACAACATTTACTTACGTTGCTCAAACTGCAACGAGTAATGAAGCTGTGTTTGAGATTATTTTCGATACCTCGGATAACAGCTATCAGTTTGAATTGTTTAAACCACTTAAGCACCCTGATGGCGCGAATGAAAACGCAATTGACCTTAACTTTTCTGTTGTTGCAGAAGATTTTGATCAAGACCAATCAAACGCGATCGATTTGAAAATCACGGTGACTGATGATGTTCCATTGGTGACAACTCAATCGATCACACGAATTGAAGGCCAGGGCTATGGTAATTCCAAAGTTGACATGTTTGCTAATGCGACGGATGTCGGCGCGGATCGCGCGGTACTGAGTCGAATTGAGGGCATTACCAGTAATGGTGCAGATATTGTTTTCCGTACAGGAAACAGCGGGCCGTACAGCAGCAGTTTCGATTTAAATAGCGGTAGTCAACAAGTACGAGTGTACGAACAAACCGACGATGGTAGTGGTGGCGTGGACACCCGTGAGCTAGGGCGTTTGCGTATCAACTCAAATGGCGAGGTTGAATTTAGAGCTAACGGCTATCTCGATCATGACGGCCTAGACACCATCGATTTTTCGATTAATGTGATTGCGACGGATGGCGATTTAGATACCTCTGAAACACCGTTAGATATAACGATTACTGATAGGGACTCTACAAGAATCGCTCTGAAAGTGACGACCTTCGAGGATGCGGGTAGAGACTCAACCATACCTTATGCAACAGGCGATGAGCCGGCTCTTGAGAATATTCAAGATAACCAAAATAGTTTGCCTAATGCGCCAGCTCAAGTTGCGCTGCAAGTTAGTCTGTATGACCAAGATAACGCTGAATCTATTGGCCAGTTGACGATTAAAAGCCCGAACGGAGGTGATAGTCATCAAGGTACTTTTTATTACTTTGATGGTGCTGACTACATTGAATTAGTGCCTGAGTCAAATGGGAGCATTATATTTGGTCCTCCTCAACTCGAACAAAGCTTTGCTCCAAATCCGAATGAGCCAAGACAAACTATTGCGACGATAGACAACTTGTTCTTTGTTCCGGACCAACACGCTAGTTCGGATGAAACTGGTGGGCGAGTTCGTTATGAGCTTGAAATTGAGAAAAATGGCTCCACGGATCACACCATCAACTCAAACTTCAGAATCGAGATTGAAGCGGTGGCTGATATAGCGACTTGGGATGATTCCAACAGCACTTATCATTATCAAGTGAACGAAGATGAAGACAACGTTACTTTGCAGCTGAACGCAGAGTCGCAAGATAACAGTAATACTGAGACGATTACCTATGAACTTGAGGCTGTTCAAGGTGATGGGAAGTTCGAGCTGCTTGATAAGAACGGCAATGTGCTTACGCTGACGACGGATGGTGTATATGAAATAGCGGCAGAAGACATTAACAGCACCGTAGTTAACCCGATCGATAACTTCTCTGGTCAGATTGAATTCAAAGCAATAGCGGTTACAAAGGAAACACTGAACCCTTATGAAGATACCGCCAATGGCGGAGCAAATGATAAAACTCAAGCTCGTTCTGTAGAGCAAAACATCATTATTGATGTCACTGCTGACGCCGACCCAGGAAAATTCAGTGTGAGTCGTATCAAGATCAACGAAGACAATATCGATGACCCTGATTACATTGGCCCTTTGGACAACAAAGACGCATTCACGTTAGACGAAGTCATTACCATGACAGGGTCGGTGGACACAGATGGCTCTGAAGAACTGTTTGTCCGTATCAGTAATATCACAGAAGGCGCAGTGCTTTACTTTGTAGGTACAACCACGGTAGTTCCTACCGTTAATGGTACCAATTATCAAGAAATCGCATATTCCGATTTGGCTAATGTTGAGGTTGTTCCAACTAAACACAGTAATGTAGATTTCACCTTTGATGTTACCGGTGTAGTCAAAGATACTGCAAACCTGTCAACCAACCCTCAACAAGTTGATGAAGAAATTCTGGGTACTAAGACGGTCAACGTCGAGGTTAAAGGTGTTGCAGATATTCCTTATGGCGGTACAAACGGTACGGCTTGGACAGCAATCACCGATGGCACAACACCTGGTGTTCAAACCACGATCCAAGAGAGCCAGAATGGAGACAGCTACGCCGAGCTTGATTTCACCGTGTTGTCGGGAGAGAGAAGACCTGATCCTGCAGCAGTAGATCAAACCCCATTACCTGACGATGGTTCAGAATCCATAACCGTTATCCTCTCGGGTATTCCTGATGGCGTTATTCTGGAAGACGGTGACGGTACCATTATTGACCTTAACTTTGTCGGTTACGAAACCGGTCCGGGTGGTAGCCCTGATCTGTCTAAACCTATCTACGAAGCTAACATCACTGACGCAGGTAAAACCTCAGGAATCCGCATCAGACCTGTCGATTCTTCAACAGAGAACATTCACATTCAGGGTAAAGTGATCGTGACTGAGAATGACGGTCATACGCTTACGTTTGACCAAGAAGTGCGAGTGTTAGTCGAACCTAGAATCGATACCTCAGCGACGTACAGCACAGTCACTAATGGCGATGAAGATACGGCGATCAGTATTGATTGGCACCCAGAGGGTACTGATTATATTGATGATGATGAGCATTTCACTTCTATTGTGATCAGTGCCATTCCGACAGATGTTGAAAGTGTTGTGGTTAATGGCGATGTAACTTGGGTTTACGATGCTTCAGCAGGCACTTTAACCATTACGCCGAAGAGTGGACAGACGGCAGAAGAGTTTACTCAAATTGCACTGAACAATAATTTTATTCAGATCACACCTGAACAAGACTCGAGCACCGACTTTACGCTTAATACGGTTGTCATGATCGAAGAGCGAGATCATGAGTATGTTGATGCGACTGATCCTGGTCAGGGCATCGCTATCGCGACAATCACGGGCTCGATTGATGTTATCGTACGTCCAGTCGTTGAGCCGAAAGACGCTAGCAACAAGCTTATCGTCGATGATGTGCTGGGTACTGGAGCACTAGCAACCGTAGTTGCTGATGCAAACACTGGCGTGCTTAAGTTCACAACCAACAGCGATAATACATCGGTTACGGATGAGTTCGTCATTCGATATCAAGAAACAGATGCTTCGTCCGCTATCGAAGAAGTTGACCAGTTAGTTATTGAATTAACAAACGTGGACGGTTCGGAGCTATCAGATGCTGTACTCAATCAACTGCTCGTTATTGGCGCTGCTTATGAAGGCAATGGGCGCTGGGTTGTAACGAATGAAGACATATTTAGCATCAGTGCACCGAACGGCCTTGTTCTTCCTTCAGGAAACAGCGGGGCAGGAGGGTTCAATGACATCAAGATGGATATCTTTAGCACGGTAATAGACCGAGGTGATGGTGCTGAGGTTGAGTCATCTACGGCCGCTCGTAGGGACGGAGAAGTCACTCTGTCATTCCCTCAAGTGGTGGCTGGGAGTACTAAGGTTGCAGCCGATATTGATATAACACCAGACAGTGTTGTTGATGCGATTGAGGACACCCAGTTAGATCTGGGGACGGCATTGAATGGTTTAATTACTTTCTCGGGCGAAGATGACTCAACTGATCAAGTGACCATCATTATTGATGACAGTGTGACCATTAATCCAGGAGCGGTGAACGAAGTCACCTTCCCAATTAGTTTATCGGGAAGCAGCGACCTAGACTTTGTTAATGGCAAATATGTATTCCAGACTACCGTCGATCAAGGGGTCTCGACCGACCTCTCTGGACTACTGCTTAACTTACCAGCCGACTACTCCGGCGACTTTAGGTTGCCGTTGACGATAGTAACTAAAGACGTATTGTCGGGGGATGAGAAAACTCTAGTGACAGAAGTAGTCATTAAAGTTGCTCCTGATGTTGAAGGTAACCCAGATATTGACGTTACTGTCGTTGGTTCGCTTGACGATTCGTTTAACCCTGTCGATACCGACGGTCAAGCAGGGCAAGATCCAGTCGGCTACGAAGATACCTATATCCAACTTGATTTCAGCTCGACCATTGATGACCAAGTAAGCGGAGTTGAAGGTGGTGACGAAAAATTCACCTCTATCACACTGACGTTAAATGACACGAGTGTTGGGGCTTTCTATACCAGCGCAGGGGTATCGCTTGGCACATCGGTGACCTTTAATGAAGCTGAGATTAATGCAGGCGCGTTGGATAATGTACTATTCCGACCGGCGTTAAATTACCCAACAGATAATGACGTAAATCAGGTGCAAGTGAATGTCAGCGGGACGATTACCGATACTGCTACATACAATGATGCAGCTTCGCCAACTGGCAGCGCGACTGATACCGATACTTTCTCTACCAATGTCAGTTTTGAAGTCGTTCCTGTGGTGGATGACGTGTCTGTCACTGGCCCGGGTAGCGATCCTGATGTTATCGAGATTACGGGTACTGAGGACCAGCTGATTTCTTTGTCGGGCACAGGGCCTGTATCGATTGCACTGACTGACCTTGATGGCTCAGAACAGTTTGTGTCGATTAAGTTTACAGATGTACCTGATGGCTTCCAGATGCGTGCAGATGCTGGTTCGGCATACACGGTGAAGAATAATGGTGGTGGTGAGTGGAGTGTTCAACTACCTCAAGCATCAGGGTTATCGTTCGACTTGAGTGAGATTTCGATTTTACCGCCTAAGGACTTCAGTGGTACGGCTGAATTTGGTGTTGCCGTATTTACTCAAGAATCTTTGTTGGGTGTGCCTACTGCAGCATCAAATCTGCCAAGCTTTAAGCTGCATGTGGTACCTGTGGGTGATGATGTTGATACTAATCCAACAGATTCTGTGACAGGTAACGAAGGTCAAAACATTGATATCGAAATCAATGCGACGATTTTGGATAAAGAGCTATCTGCAACGGGCAACGGCACTTATACCGAGAATGCACCAGAGACACTTCGAGTAGAAGTTGCGGGCGTTCCTCAAGATGCCTCTATCTATTATCCAGACGGCACAACCTTGGCTAGTTATGATCCAGTTACGCAGCTTTGGACACTTGATGTTCCTGCACAGTCGCTCGATAAGATCGTATTCAATTCAGGTGAACACAATAGCGATACGGGTAATGTATTAGGCATTAATGGCCCGCTGCAGATTACCGTTCGCTCTGTGGATACTGACGCTGATAACACCGAATATTTGGGGACGCCAACCAGCTTCGATGTTGATCTGGTGATTGATCCTATTAACGATCAACCGATCTTTGTGAACGTAACGAATATTGAAACATCGGAAGACATTAGTGTTGCTATCGACAACTTTAGTATCTACGACGTTGATGCTAACTTTGATAATCCAGACGCTCCGTATGTTCTTACGTTGCAAGTCGATCAAACACTTCCGGGAGCGCAAGGTGTGTTTGAGTTTACGAGCTCACCTGACGTGACGTTTGTATTGCAACCTGGTGGCTCATTGGTGATTACCGGTAAAGAAGCCGACATCAATACCGCATTGACCAATGGAGCAGTGACGTTCAAACCCGATCCAGACCAGAATTACCTCAACCAGAGTGGTTTAGTCACGATCAATGCAACGCTCGATGATGGTGGTAATAACGGCTTGATTGACGCGGGTGATCCGAATACGGCTCAAACTAATCAAACTACGTTCACCATTAAGGTGACGGAAGTGAACGATGCGCCTGTCGCGACAGATGTTGATTTAGGTTCGATTGCTGAAGATGGTCAAATAGTGATTGTGGAAGGAGACTTGATTTCAGTAAGTTCTGACATTGAAAACCATAACCTGACGGTTACGGGTGTAACCCTGACTCAAGGACAAGGCCAATTAACGCGCTTTGAAAACGCAGGTGGCGCCGATAACGCGGCGATTACCGGACCATTCTGGCTATTTGTAGCGGACAACGACTTTAACGGTGACGTTAAATTCAATTACTCAATTACTGATGACGGTACAACTAACGGCGTAAATGATTTCTTAACGGATACCGCTGAAATAAGCGTTGCGGTAACGGAAGTGAATGATCAGCCAGTGGCAACGGACATCGACTTGGGCACCATCCTTGAAGAAGGTCAGTTGATCATCAAAGAGGGCGATTTAATTGCTGCGACGAGCGATCCGGAAAACGACACGATTACCGTGACTAATCTGGCGCTCGATGAAGGCCAAGGTCAACTACAACGCTTCGAGAACGTAGGTGGTGCTGATGATGCTACGATCACTGGCCCATACTGGGTATTTACGGCAGCTGATGAATACAACGGCAACGTTAAGTTTACCTATACCGTAGAGGATGATGGTACAACCAACGGCGCTAATGACTTCCTAACGGATACAGCGGAGATCACCGCGATTGTCGATGGAGTGAACGATACACCGGTCGTTAATGGTGACAGTGTCACTACGGTTATTGACGAGGATGCTGGTCAACTGTTGAGTGGTATCAATGTCAGTGACCCTGATTATGTAGATACATTTTCTGATGATCTGATGACCGTCACGCTGACGGTGGATTACGGTACATTGAATGTATCACTTCCAGCAGTGACGACGGTTGTTGTTAACGGCAACAACACGGGTTCAGTCATCTTAGTGGGGACATTGAGTGACCTGAATGCGTTGATTGATACGCCAACCAGTCCAAATGGTGTTTTCCTTGATGCGAGCCTGTCTCCAACCAATAGCATTGGATTAGAAGTTGTTGCCAAAGACAGCGGCAACCCTTCAGGTATTGCGATAGAGACAGCACCTGTGGTTTACAACATCGCGGTGACGCCAGTGGCGAATGCACCAACCCTGTCTATCGATAGTGCGACTAACTACGTGAGAAACATTACTGCGAGTCAGTCTGTGAGTGCGAGTGGCATTCCTTTAGTTGGGATTATCGCAGCCTTAACGGACATTACAGAAGAGCTAACGCTGCATATCAGTGATGTACCTGCTGGCGCTCAAATCACCAGTGACGTTGGTTCTGTGACCGATCTCGGTGGCGGTGTATGGGTGGCAACGGCGGATGCAATTGAAAGCTTGCAAGCGGTTGGGCTTTCTCAAACGCCAGGCAACTACACACTGAAAGTAGAGGCAGTTTCTGAAGAGACTGACAACAACGATACAGCGACATCGGCTTCGATTGACCTGAACTTGAACATTGTGTCTGACGCGGTTGATATTAACCTGGCTTCGGAAACCGATGATGTTCAGCTGTTTGCTGGCACCAATGCGACTGACCTAACTGCGGGCTCTGGTAATGACCGACTTGTTGGCGGTGACGGTAACGACACCCTGATTGGCGGCGGAGGCTCAGACATTCTGACTGGTGGTGATGGTATGGACTCGTTCGTATGGCTTAACATCGAAGATGGTGTTGAAGATACGATTACCGACTTTGATTTGTCGGAAGGGGACAGCATTGACTTGAGAGAAGTGTTGCCGGAGCTTAAAAATACATCTCCAGACATGACCGCGTTGCTACAACAAATAGACGCGAAAGTGGACGGGGATGATATTGAGCTTACGATCAACCCGGATGGCTTAGGTACTACGGAACAGGTGATTGTGGTTGAAGACCTTGCGCCACAGCTAACCTTAAGTAGCACCATGCCTTCGGACATTCTGGATGCATTGGTACAGCAGAATGTGATAACTCACGGTTAAAGCGAACCATTGAACCATAACGAAAGAGGCCAGCATTGCTGGCCTCTTTTTTGTTACGGTATAAATTGAAAAGAGTTACTTAAGGGAGTTGTGGATCAGGAACTCTTCTTCAACACCTTTCAATTTCATCTCATCCATAATGAAGTTCACCGTGTTCAACAAACGTTGTTCACCTTTAGGAATCAGATAGCCGAACTGACTGTTGGTGAATGGAGTTTCGCAGCGTGCCGCTTCAAGACGTTCATCAGTTACTTGATAGAATAGACCTTCAGGCGTTTCTGTTACCATCACATCAACTTTGCCTTCTGCTACTGCTTTCGGTACGTCGAGATTGTTCTCGTAGCGTGTGAAGCTTGCATTCTGCAAGTTCGCGTCGGCAAAGATCTCGTTAGTACCGCCAATGTTCACGCCCACACGAACAGAAGAGAGGTTCACTTTCTCAATGCTGTCGTACTGTTCTGCGGTGCCTTTTGCAACCAAGAAACACTTACCAAAGGTCATGTAGCCTTGAGTTTGTTCCGCGTTTAACTGACGCTGCATTTTACGTGTAATGCCGCCCATTGCGATGTCGTACTTATCGTCGTCTAGATCGGCCAGTAGATCTTTCCATGTGGTACGAACAATCTTCAATTCAACGCCTAATTGTTCCGCGATGTGCTGTGCAACGTCGATATCGTAGCCAGAGTAGCTTTTACCATCGAAGTAAGAGAAAGGCTTGTAGTCACCTGTGGTGCCCACACGCAGAGTACCTGATTTTTGAATGTCTTCTAGCTGGTCAGCGTGTGCGACACCAGAAAGTGCCAGAGCAATGGAAGCAAGTAATAGTGATGTTTTTTTCATTGTAATTGTCTGTTGTGTTTGTGTTGTCATTCAAAGTAACAGAAACAATCAGAGAAAGAGATCAAACCATTGGAAAGGTTGGGAAAGAAGATGAAACGAGGGCAGGAGATAGGTATTTCTATGGTTTGTGAGCATTGATCGAGGTGCGTTTCATATTCCGTTTTGATAAACCGAAGACAAACAAAAAGCCCATGTTATCGAATAACATGGGCTTCATTTTGGTTTAACTTGTTAGCTGCTTATTTAGCTATTTAGCAACTGACTCGTTGTTCATCTTAGCCGGAGCTTTAGATGCGTTAACCAGTAGGATACCAACGGTTAGTACCATCGAACCACATAGTAGGAACAATAAGCGTCCTGTTGGTTCGTTTGGAATCAGAGCCATTGCTAGGATACCGAAACCGGCTGTGCTGATAAGCTTACCAAGCATTGAACGCTGTTTAGTATCTAGGTTTTGTTGCTCTTCGCCTTCCGCTACAAGCGGCGTGTTCCAGTTAGTAAATAGTTGGTCAACTTCTTTCTCACGCTCTGGCGATAGGCCTTTGTAGAAGCGAGAAGTCATGATGAAGTAACCACCTGTGAACACTACGTGAGCAGCTAAGCTAAGACCTACTTTCAAGTCGCTCCATTCACGGCCTGTAAGGGCTGTTTCTAGACCAAATAGGTTCTCGATGTCTTCTGCTTGCAGAGAGATACCGAAGATGTAAGAAACAAAACCACCAACCACTAGAGTAGACCAACCAGCCCAGTCAGGTGTCTTACGAATCCACATACCTAGTAGTACTGGGATTAGCATTGGGAAGCCAATCAACGCACCTACGTTCATTACGATATCGAACAAGCTTAAGTGACGCAGAGAGTTAATGAATAGACCAATCGCGATGATGAAAATACCCATCATGATAGTCGTTAGCTTACTTACAATAACCAGCTCTTTCTGAGTCGCATTTTTACGAAGAATTGGGCTGTAGAAGTTCATTACAAAGATACCAGCGTTACGGTTCAAACCTGAATCCATAGAAGACATCGTTGCAGCGAACATTGCTGACATAAGAAGACCAACCATACCTGCTGGCATTACGTTTTGTACGAATGCTAGGTAAGCAGCATCACCGGCTTTGTCGCCCATTGATGTGTATTGCTCAGCGAACTCAGGCATGAATGCACTTACGTACCAAGGTGGTAGGAACCAAATTAGTGGACCAACAACCATAAGGATACATGCTAGGCCCGCCGCTTTACGTGCGTTTTCACTGTCTTTTGCACATAGGTAACGGTAAGCGTTGATGCTGTTGTTCATTACACCGAACTGCTTCACGAAGATGAATACAACCCAAAGGATGAAGACGCTCATGTAGTTTAGGTTGTTACCTAACATGAAGTCACCGTCGAAGTTAGCAACGATGTTAGTTAAGCCGCCACCGTGGAAGTAAGCTGCTACCGCACAAGTGATTGTCACGGCCATGATTACAAGCATTTGCATGAAGTCAGAAGCAACAACCGCCCAAGAGCCGCCCGTTACTGCCATCAATACTAGAACCATACCCGTTACCACAATGGTAGCTTCCATTGGGATGTTGAATACCGCTGCTACAAAGATAGCTAGACCGTTTAGCCAGATACCTGCAGAGATAAGGCTGTCCGGCATACCTGCCCATGTGAAGAACTGTTCAGACGTTTTACCAAAGCGCTGACGAATAGCTTCGATCGCCGTTACCACACGAAGTTGGCGGAACTTTGGAGCGAAGTACATATAGTTCATGAAGTAGCCAAAAGCATTGGCTAAGAATAGGATTACAATAACGAAACCGTCATTGAATGCGCGTCCTGCGGCACCTGTAAACGTCCATGCTGAAAATTGTGTCATGAAGGCAGTTGCACCAACCATCCACCACAACATTTTGCCGCCCCCTCTGAAGTAATCGCTTGTAGAGGTGGTGAACTTACGGAACATCCAACCAATTGCGATTAAAAAGAAGAAGTAGGCGAGAACAACAAAAGTATCAATAGTCATCTTTTCAGCCTTTTAAATATCATAATTAACTGGGCTTAGATTAACGCGTCCCAAGGTTTATTTGTACTACAATATGTCTTTAGTATGATCTAGGTCGCATTGATTTTTCGGCCTCTAACACGTGGTTGTATAAGTATTTGTTTTAATTGAATTTAAATGTGAGTGTATTTTGTTTGAGATCTAAAATAAATTGAGGGTTAAATGTTTATATGTATTACAATATAAACAAAAGCGCTTACTTTGCCGTATCTATAAGATTTTAATTATAACCGTAACAAATGTGCTACAAATTGGTGTGTTGTGCGACGACATTCACGTTAATTTGGAACCCTATACTGAAAATTTTTGTATTGAGATTTCAAGTGTAGCTCATTGTTTTCACTTCGCTATTTTCTGTTTATCTGCGGCCATGAAGCCTTTCTATGCTATTTATTCATCATAGAGGTGCGTATTTGGAATTTTTGTCACTGAGTGGGCGTTAAACTCGATGACGGGACACATTTTGCGGCGCACTTTGTCTATTGTGGCCATCAGTGCATGCGATGAGAGATGTTTGACGACGTATCGAAAAGAAACATTGCTGGATAAAGGGCTGGGTAAAAGGGGGTAGATAGGCAGTAGGGACACCAGTAACGCTTCGTTAGATGCATACTGACGTAGATTGAAAGCCTTACATTACTCGTTCTTGCCCGTCTTAGTCGTGGAGCTGTCCGAGGCCATAGGGAGAAAGGCGATAGGGTGTGGGGGAAACACAACGTTGATTTACGGTTAGTCAGCGCAATAAACGCCAGATAACAAAAAGCCCCACCGAGGTGAGGCTTCATCACTCAATCTAAAATAGATTAAGCGTTAACGTGATCAACTGCATCACGAACAAGCTTGCCTAGTTCGTCCCACTTACCTTCGTCGATAAGGTTAGTTGGAACCATCCAAGTACCGCCACACGCAAGTACAGAAGGGATCGATAGGTATTCATCAACATTCTTCAAGCTTACGCCACCAGTAGGCATAAATTTAACAGGGTAAACCGCTGTTAGTGCTTTAAGCATACCAGTACCGCCAGAAGGTTCAGCAGGGAAGAACTTCAACGTGCGAAGGCCCATTTCCATTGCTTGTTCAACTAGGCTTGGGTTGTTAACACCCGGTACGATTGCAACGCCTTTATCGATACAGTATTGAACAGTGCGCGGGTTGAAACCTGGGCTTACGATGAAATCAACGCCAGCTTCGATAGATGCGTCAACTTGCTCGTTAGTCAGTACAGTACCTGAACCAATTAGCATGTCTGGGAATTCTTTACGCATGATGCGAATCGCTTCGATTGCACATTCTGTACGTAGCGTGATTTCTGCACATGGCATGCCGTTTTCAACAAGTGCTTTACCTAGAGGGATAGCGTCTTCAGCACGGTTGATAGCGATTACAGGAATTACTTTTAGGTTTGCTAGTTGTTCATTTAATGTCGTCATGAATTCTTTCTCACGTTAAATGTGGGCTTGCTTTCAACTAAGCAAACCCTTGATTAATAGTTAAAGTGCGTAATTATAGAGACAGATCAGGCGTCGCTTCTAGAGGAATGATAGCACCTGGATGCTGAATCACAGTCCCTGCCACAATATGACCTGCTAACGCTGCATCACGTGCATTGCCACCGCTTAAGCGCTTAGCTAGGAAGCCCGCGCTGAACGAGTCGCCAGCCGCTGTAGTATCAACAATGTTGTCTACTGGGTTTGGAGCAACGTACTGTGCGCTTTGGCTCTCAACTACTAGGCAGTCTTTAGCACCACGTTTAATGATGATCTCTTTCACACCAGATTCAGACGTACGTGCAATACACTGTTCAATGCTTTCGTCGCCGTACAGCTCTTGCTCGTCATCGAACGTCAGTAGAGCCGTGTCTGTGTACTTAAGCATCTTCAAGTACCAAGAAATCGCTTCTTGTTGGCTTTCCCAAAGTTTTGGACGGAAGTTATTGTCGAAGAATACTTGGCCGCCTTGCGCTTTAAATTTGTCTAAGAAGTTGAATAGCTGCGTGCGTCCATTCTCTGTCAAGATAGCAAGCGTAATACCACTTAGGTAAACCGCATCAAAAGAGAATAACTTATCAAGTAGAGCAGGTGTGTCTTCCTGGTCAAACATGAATTTTGCTGCAGCATCATTACGCCAGTAGTGGAAACTGCGTTCACCAGTTTCATCGGTCTCGATGTAGTAAAGCCCTGGTTGTTTGTGATCAAGCTGAGCAATTAAGCTAGTGTCGATACCTTCCGCTTGCCACTTTTCTAACATGTCGGTACTGAATGGGTCAGTGCCTAGTGCTGTTACGTAGCTCGTGTTGATATCTTGCTCTTTTGTTAAGCGAGACAAGTAAAGTGCAGTATTTAGTGTGTCGCCACCGAAACTTTGCTTAAGCCCGTCTTGTTTCTTTTGTAGCTCAACCATGCACTCGCCAATGACCGCGATGTTTAATGATTTCATATGCTTACCTTAGCAACTGAGGTTGCGCTGTTTATTATTTTAGGAAATCTTCACGCGCAGGGTTGAAGATATCAAGAAGGATGCTGTCTTGCTCTAGTGCAACTGCACCGTGCATCATGTGTTTACGAGCGAAGTAAGCATCGCCTTCTTTAAGGACTTTCTTTTCGCCTTCAATCTCAGCTTCGAAGCTGCCACGAACTACGTAACCGATTTGGTCATGGATTTCGTGAGTATGAGGGTGGCCAATCGCGCCCTTATCAAAACATAGGTGTACTGCCATTAGATCGTCAGTGTAAGCAACGATTTTACGCTTAATGCCGCCACCAAGTTCTTCCCATGGGTTTTCATCTAGGATAAAGAAAGAGTTCATTGTGTATCTCCTAATCTGTTTAAATCTTTTAAGTGTTACTTAACTTGCATCCATCATAAGGGAATGAGCTCAATTGTAATACAATATATCTAAATTTGTGTGATATTGATCAAGCGATACTTTATATAGCGTAAATAAATCAACAACTTAATAAATGGCTGATATTTACCATTAGTCAGCTACATCAATGACTTATGACTAATAGTGTGACTCTACTCATCATTTGGCGACGAATAGGTATAATTAAAGCTCATATTGTATTACTTTATATGGAGTTTGAAAATTTAATCAAAGTTTAAGCAGATAAACTCTTTATTGAGGGTGACAAAGAATATGACGACTAAACCAGTATTGTTGACTGAAGCAGAAATCGAGCAGCTTCATCTTGAAGTGGGCCGTTCTAGCTTAATGGGCAAAACCATTGCAGCGAACGCGAAAGATCTAGAAGCATTCATGCGTTTACCTATTGATGTCCCAGGTCATGGTGAAGCTGGGGGTTACGAACATAACCGCCATAAGCAAAATTACACGTACATGAATCTAGCTGGTCGCATGTTCTTGATCACTAAAGAGCAAAAGTACGCTGACTTTGTTACAGAATTACTAGAAGAGTACGCAGATAAATACCTAACGTTTGATTACCACGTACAGAAAAACACTAACCCTACAGGTCGTTTGTTCCACCAAATCCTGAACGAACACTGCTGGTTAATGTTCTCAAGCTTAGCTTACTCTTGTGTTGCTTCAACCCTGACACAAGAACAACGCGACAATATTGAGTCTCGCATTTTTGAACCAATGTTAGAAATGTTCACGGTTAAATACGCACACGACTTCGACCGAATTCACAATCACGGTATTTGGGCAGTAGCGGCTGTCGGTATTTGTGGTCTTGCTCTTGGCAAGCGTGAATACCTTGAAATGTCGGTGTACGGCATTGACCGTAACGACACTGGCGGCTTCCTAGCGCAAGTTTCTCAGCTGTTTGCACCTTCTGGCTACTACATGGAAGGTCCTTACTACCACCGCTACGCGATTCGCCCAACGTGTGTGTTCGCTGAAGTGATCCACCGTCATATGCCTGAAGTTGATATTTACAACTACAAAGGCGGCGTGATTGGTAACACAGTACAAGCGATGCTGGCGACGGCTTACCCGAACGGTGAGTTCCCGGCTCTGAATGATGCTTCTCGTACTATGGGTATTACAGATATGGGTGTTCAGGTTGCAGTAAGTGTTTACAGCAAGCATTACTCTTCTGAAAACGGCGTAGACCAAAACATTCTTGGTATGGCGAAGATTCAAGACGCAGTTTGGATGCATCCATGTGGTCTTGAGCTATCTAAAGCCTACGAAGCAGCGTCTGCTGAGAAAGAAATCGGCATGCCTTTCTGGCCAAGTGTTGAGTTGAACGAAGGCCCTCAAGGTCATAACGGCGCGCAAGGCTTTATCCGTATGCAGGATAAGAAAGGCGACGTTTCTCAACTTGTTATGAACTACGGCCAACACGGCATGGGTCACGGCAACTTTGATACGCTGGGTATTTCTTTCTTCAACCGTGGTCAAGAAGTACTGCGTGAATATGGCTTCTGTCGTTGGGTGAACGTTGAGCCAAAATTTGGCGGCCGCTACCTAGACGAAAACAAATCTTACGCTCGTCAAACGATTGCTCACAACGCAGTAACGATTGATGAAAAATGCCAGAACAACTTTGATGTTGAACGTGCAGACGCAGTACACGGCTTACCACACTTCTTCAAAGTAGAAGACGAGCAAATCAACGGCATGAGTGCGTTTGCTAACGATCACTACCAAGGTTTTGACATGCAACGCAGCGTGTTCATGCTAAATCTTGAAGAGTTGGAATCTCCGCTACTATTGGATCTTTACCGCTTAGATTCTGAGAAAGGTGGCGAAGGCGAACACCAATACGATTACTCGCACCAATATGCCGGTCAGATTGTTCGTACTAACTTTGAATACCAAGCGAATAAAGAGTTGAACACGCTGGGTAGTGACTTCGGTTACCAACACCTATGGAACGTAGCAAGCGGTGATGTGAATGGCACGGCACTTGTGAGCTGGCTACAAAACAACACCTACTACACATGGTTAGGTGCAACGTCTAACGACAATGCTGAAGTTATCTTTACTCGCACTGGCGCGAATGACCCAAGCTTCAACCTACGCTCAGAGCCTGCTTTCATTCTACGTAGCAAGGGTGAAACAACACTGTTCGCTTCTGTTCTTGAAACGCACGGTTACTTCAACGAAGAGTTCGAGCAATCAGTCAATGCTCGCGGCGTTGTGAAAGACATCAAGGTTGTCGCGCATACAAATGTAGGTTCAGTCGTCGAAATCAGCACAGAAAAATCAAATGTGACCGTGATGATCAGCAACCAACTTGGTGCGACTGACAACACTGAACACAAGGTAGAACTGAACGGTAAAGTATACAGCTGGACAGGCTTCTACTCAGTAGAGACAACTTTACAAGAAACAAATTCAGAAGAACTTAGCACTGCAAAGCAGGGGAAATAATAATGAGCTATCAACCACTTTTACTTAACTTTGATGAAGCAGCAGAGCTTCGTAAAGAACTTGGCAAGGATAGCCTTTTAGGTAACGCACTGACTCGTGACATTAAACAAACTGACGCGTACATGGCAGAAGTTGGCATCGAAGTACCAGGTCACGGTGAAGGTGGCGGTTACGAGCACAATCGTCACAAGCAAAACTACATCCATATGGATCTAGCGGGTCGTTTGTTCCTGATCACAGAGGAAACAAAGTACCGTGATTACATCGTTGATATGCTAACTGCGTACGCGACGGTATACCCAACATTGGAAAGCAACGTAAGCCGTGACACTAACCCTCCGGGTAAGCTGTTCCACCAAACGTTGAACGAGAACATGTGGATGCTTTACGCTTCTTGTGCGTACAGCTGCATTTACCACACTATCTCTGAAGAGCAGAAGCGTCTTATCGAAGACGATCTTCTGAAGCAAATGATCGAAATGTTCGTTGTTACTTACGCACACGACTTCGATATCGTACACAACCACGGCTTATGGGCAGTGGCGGCGGTAGGTATCTGTGGTTACGCGATCAACGATCAAGAGTCTGTAGATAAAGCACTTTACGGCCTGAAATTGGACAAAGTAAGCGGCGGTTTCCTAGCGCAACTTGACCAACTGTTCTCGCCAGACGGCTACTACATGGAAGGTCCTTACTATCACCGTTTCTCTCTGCGTCCAATCTACCTGTTCGCAGAAGCGATTGAACGTCGTCAGCCAGAAATCGGTATTTACGAATTTAACGATTCAGTGATCAAGACAACGTCTTACTCAGTATTCAAAACTGCATTCCCAGACGGCACATTGCCTGCTCTGAACGATTCATCGAAGACGATTTCTATCAACGATGAAGGGGTTATCATGGCGACGTCTGTGTGTTACCACCGTTACGAGCAGACTGAAACTCTGCTTGGTATGGCTGATCACCAAAAAAATGTTTGGGTTCATGCTTCTGGTAAAACACTGTCTGATGCGGTTGATGCAGCAGACGACATCAAACCATTCAACTGGGGTAGCCTGTTTGTAACAGACGGGCCTGAAGGCGAAAAAGGCGGCGTAAGCATCCTTCGTCACCGTGATGTGCAAGACGACGACACAATGGCGTTGATCTGGTTTGGTCAGCACGGTTCAGACCACCAGTACCATTCTGCGCTAGACCATGGTCACTACGATGGCTTGCACCTAAGCGTATTCAACCGTGGCCACGAAGTGCTGCACGATTACGGCTTCGGTCGTTGGGTAAACGTTGAGCCTAAGTTTGGCGGTCGTTACATCCCGGAGAACAAGTCTTACTGTAAGCAGACGGTTGCTCACAACACAGTAACGGTTGATCAGAAAACGCAGAACAACTTCAACACAGCATTGGCTGAGTCTAAGTTTGGTCAGAAGCACTTCTTCGTAGCAGACGACCAGTCGCTACAAGGTATGAGCGGCACAATTTCTGAGTACTACACTGGCGTAGACATGCAACGCAGCGTGATTCTTGCTGAACTACCTGAGTTCGAAAAACCGCTAGTAATTGATGTGTACCGCATCGAAGCTGACGCTGAGCACCAGTACGACTTACCAGTTCACCACTCGGGTCAAATCATTCGCACTGACTTCGATTACAACATGGAAACAACGCTTAAGCCATTAGGTGAAGACAACGGTTACCAACATTTATGGAACGTTGCTTCAGGCAAAGTGAACGAAGAAGGTTCTCTAGTAAGCTGGCTACATGACAGCAGCTACTACAGCCTAGTAACCAGCGCGAATGCGGGCAGCGAAGTGATTTTTGCTCGCACTGGTGCTAACGATCCAGACTTCAACCTTAAGAGTGAGCCTGCGTTCATCTTACGTCAGTCTGGTCAAAACCACGTGTTTGCTTCTGTACTAGAAACGCATGGTTACTTTAACGAGTCTATCGAAGCCTCTGTAGGCGCTCGTGGTCTGGTTAAATCAGTATCTGTTGTGGGCCATAACAGTGTCGGGACTGTTGTTCGCATTCAGACTACTTCTGGTAACACTTACCACTACGGTATCTCAAACCAAGCTGAAGACACGCAGCAAGCAACTCACACTGTTGAGTTTGCTGGTGAGACATACTCGTGGGAAGGATCATTTGCTCAACTGTAAATGATCAACACACATACCATTTAACGATGGTGTGTACTGATGTGGTGCTTTGCGGGAACGAAGCGTCACATTGAATTCAGTCGTGATTGCAAAATCGTTCGTTGATACCAACAACGACTGAATACATCGGGAATAAGTCAAACCGAGTAACTCATTGCGAGTTGCTCGGTTTTTTTATGCGTGTAGGAAACAGAATAGAACGTTTCAACAAACGAAAAGCCTACTCAGTGAGTAGGCTTTGATCTTAGCTAACCGTCTATTTGACGTTGTTTTTAGTATTTAGATAAGGGCTTTTCTTGCTTTAGCTGCCACCCATTCAGAGAAGATGACCGTCACTAGAATCGCACAGAAAATCACAGTCACTTGAGGCCATGCCAGCATCGCCATCGATTCTTGTAATTTCAAGCCGATACCGCCAGCGCCGACCAAGCCTAAAACCGTAGATTCACGAATATTGATATCCCAACGGAACAAGCTCGTGCCGATGAAACTTGGCATAACCTGCGGAAGAATGCCGTAGTTCAATACCTGCAGCGGAGAAGCTCCGGTCGATTGGATTGCAGACATCTGTGTTGCATTCACTTCTTCAATCGCTTCATACATTAACTTCGCCACGAAGCCAATTGAACGTAGCGCTATCGCAATGATACCGGCCAACAAGCCTGGGCCGATGATTGCTACCAATAACAATGCCCAAATTAACGAGTTAATTGAACGACTTGCCGCGATGATGAACAGCGCGATAGGTCTGATAAACGTCATGCTTGGCGTTGTATTACGTGCAGCTAAGAACGCTACTGGAAACGCGAGTACGATCCCTAACAGTGTGCCAAGTGTCGCGATGTTAATGGTGTCCCACAACGGACTCCAAAGAGACTCTAAGTAGCTCCATCTTGGTGGCCACATACGTGAAGAGATATCAGCAAATTGGTTGGGTGAGTCAGTCACAAAGTACCAAATCGTATCTTTGTTCATGACTTGCCATGCGAATACTGTCAAAGCAACAAAGCAAAGCCAGCCCAGCCAAAGGATGAGGCTCTGTTTACTGTCGTAACGCTGCCATTGGGTACGATTGATGGCGCTTGTCGGTGTTTCATTTAGCGTGCTCATTGGTCGTTCCTTACTGCACATGCTTACGGATGATGGTTGATAGGTATTCACACAACATCACAATCACGATAATAATCAATAGAATAGCGGCTGCTGCGCTGTATTCGTAACGGTCCATTGCTGTGTTTAACGTTGCGCCGATACCACCTGCGCCAACAATGCCAATCACGGCTGACTCACGAAAGTTGATGTCGAGTCGGTACATAGAAAGTCCGATGAAGCGCGGCATCACCTGTGCTTGAATTGCGTAATTCACCTGTTGTAACCAACTCGCGCCCGTTGCACGCATTGCGGTGAGTGGTGCTGGGTCAATGGCTTCAATTTCATCGGCAAACAGTTTTGCGAGAAAGCCGATGGTCGCGAAGGTGAGCGTGACAAAACCCGCAAACGTACCAAAGCCAAATAGAGCGACACACAGAATCGCAACGATGATTTCTTGTAAGCTACGAGCAACCGAAATAAACGCACGACAGAATAGGTAAACAGGCGTAGGGGCAAGGTTTTTCGCTGCGCCTAATCCGAATGGAATTGAAAGAAGGACACCCGCCACGGTCGATGTGAGGGTCATGGTTAAACTCTCAATCAAACCTTGTGAGATGTTGTTCCAACGGCCACCAAAATCTGGGTTCATGAAAGCCAAAATGAACTGCCAGCCGCGTTCGCTGCCTTCGTAAATTCGAGTCCAGTTGACGTGTACCGATTGAGTCGCAAGGTACAAGTAAACCGCCACAATGATGATTAAGCTCCAGCGCAGCCATGGGCTAGAAATCAGTGGCGGCTTTGTCCACTGTGTCGGGTATTGTTTGGAATTCTGTTTTCCTGACTTTAAGTGTTGTTGTGCTGACTTTAAATGCTGCTGAACTTGATTTGGATATGGTTGAGTCATATTGTTGCCTCAGATAGGCGAGGGCTTGTGATGATGAGGTCATCGGCCTCTTCTTCTGCTTGTTGACTCCAGTCTTCTTCCCCGTAGATTTGCGTTAAAACATCTTCAGTGAGCAGGTTTGGTTTGTCATCAAATACGACACAACCTGCATTCAAGCCGACAACACGGTCAACAAACTGCTTTGCTAATTGAACATCGTGAATATTGATGATGGCAGGGAGTTGTTGCTCTGAACAAATCTCACTGATCAGTCGCATGATTTGGCGCGCTGTACGTGGATCAAGTGCGGCCGTTGGTTCATCAATCAACAGTAATTTCGGTTTCTGAGCAAGTGCACGTGCAATACCAACACGTTGACGCTGACCACCCGACAGAGCATCGGCCCTTTTATTGGCGTGTTCTAACAATCCAACACGGTCGAGTAGTGCATAAGCGGCTTGGATATCTGATTCAGGGAAACGACGAGTAAAGCTTTGCCAGAAATTTACGTAACCCAAACGTCCTGAAAGTACGTTTTCCATCACCGTCAAACGCTCAATCAGCGCGTACTCTTGGAAAATCATCCCGATTTCACGGCGTGATTGTCTCAGTTGTCGCTTAGACAGCGTCTCTAGATTGGTATTGGAAAAGATCACTTCGCCGCTGGTGGGCTCGGTGAGCCGATTAATACAACGGATAAGCGTTGATTTACCCGCACCAGATGGACCAATTAAACCAACTACTTCACCGGCATTGACCGACAAGCTAACGTTGGTAAGGGCTTTATCAGAACTGGAGTAGTGCTTGGTAAGCCCTTTAAGGGTAAGAGTAGACATAGAATTCCTATAAGAGCGGTGTACTAAGAGTTCGCCTGAGACAGGCATGGAAAGTAAACCGGAAAGAGTGGTGAATAACTGCAGGCGAACACACCTGCAGTTAGTTTTATCGGTGTGTGATTGGCTTTTTAGTTCGGTTGAACTTAGCTACACGTGTAAGAGACTTTGTTTGCCGTATCGATAGTGCGGATCACTTCCCAGTGCTCTTTGTAAGTAATAGGAACGAACTGCGCTTCGCCGTTACGTTCAAATTCTTCTTGAAGCTTTGTGCCTTCCCAATCGAAAGTGAAGAACGCTTTTTGAATCTTCTCTTGCAGCTCTGGCGTCAGGTTGTGCGCGGTGCCGTAAGCGGTAGTCGGGAAGGTTTGAGATTTGTAGATGCTCTTGATTTGGTCTTCTTTCACAACATCGCGTGAAAGCATGCGGTTCAATACTGAGTTAGCAACTGCTGCAGCATCGTAATCTTTGTGCGCCACACCCAAAATAGAGTTGTCGTGTGCGCCAGAGAATGCTGGTTTGAAATCTCGATCAGGTTGAAGTTGGTATTCAGCGTCCAAAATCGCAGAAGGTGCTTTGAAGCCAGAGTTAGACGTTTGTGATGTGAACGCTAGGTTCTTATCTTTTAGGTCTTCCACTTTCTCAATGCCAGAACCAGGGTAAGTGATGATTTCCATTTCGTAACCGAAAGAGCCATCTTCTGCAGCCATCATTGTGAATGGGGCAAAGCCTGCACAGTTAACCGCCAGTGGTGTAGAACCTGTGTTGAAACCTGCGATATGTAGGCGACCTGAACGCATTGCTTCAATTTGAGCAGCGTTATTTTGAACAGGGAAGAAACGAACCGTCTTTTCCGTTGTTTTTTCAAGGTGGCTCAAAAACTCGCTCCACACATCAGCGTATACTGCAGGATCTTCAACTGGCGCATAAGCAAAAATTAGCGTGTTTGGGTCAACCCATTGTGATTCATCTTGAGGAACATCAGCAACCAAGTTGCCAGAGCGATCTTCGTATCGTGTATCCATTGCTAATGCAGAACCAGAAAAAATCAGCGCAGCAGTAATAGCGCTCTTAAGCGTGAGATTTGTTTTTGTCGGTTTCATTATGTCAGTCCAATTGAGTGATTTGTTGGAAGGAAGTATAGGAATCGAGGATGACAGAACCGATGCCTTTTGATGACGGATTTATGAATGGTGTAACATAATGTTTCTAGCGGTATGGAGTTAGATGCTTTATAAGTGTTTGATTCATTGAGTAAATTAATAGGGCACGACTCGTTGCTAATTTACTCAATTGGCGCTAGGTTGAAATCCTGTTATAGTGATCCTTAAATAATACATAAACATAACATATAAAATAAGTGAACTTATGGTTAGCACTTTTAATTCAATCTCGGGCTCGAAGCGCAGCCTGCACGTGCAAGTAGCGCGTGAAATCGCTCGTGGAATCTTGTCTGGTGAACTGCCACAAGGTTCTATTATTCCTGGTGAAATGGCGCTGTGTGAACAGTTTGGTATCAGCCGTACGGCACTTCGTGAAGCCGTTAAACTACTGACTTCTAAAGGTCTGTTAGAGTCCCGCCCGAAAATCGGTACTCGTGTAGTAGATCGCGCATACTGGAACTTTCTTGATCCTCAACTGATTGAATGGATGGATGGTCTAACCGACATAGACCAATTCTGTTCTCAGTTTTTAGGCCTTCGCCGTGCGATTGAACCTGAAGCGTGTGCATTAGCTGCAAAATTTGCGACTGCTGAGCAACGTATCGAGCTTTCAGAGATCTTCCAGAAGATGGTTGAAGTGGATGACGCAGAAGTGTTTGACCAAGAACGTTGGACAGACATCGATATTCGTTTCCATAGCTTGAT
Organism: Vibrio sp. 10N.261.55.C5; assembly: GCF_041470505.1. Taxonomy (NCBI): domain Bacteria; kingdom Pseudomonadati; phylum Pseudomonadota; class Gammaproteobacteria; order Vibrionales; family Vibrionaceae; genus Vibrio; species Vibrio sp. 10N.261.55.C5. Next base: position 6,650 of record NZ_JBFRMS010000068.1, on the reverse strand, counting down.
CTTTAATGCGACAGGTAACGATTTCTACCTGCCATTCGGCAATATTCTGACTACCATGTTCGTTAACTTCATCGTGCGCTCTTCTGAAGAGGGCAGCACATGTATCAATGAACACCGTAGAATCTATGAAGCGATTATGGCTGGCGACAGTGAAAAAGCTCGTACAATGTCAGCCGCTCACTTGCAAGACGCTAACCACCGTTTAGCCACTGCAAGCTAAACACGGTTTTCAACTTCATTTGAACCAATCAAAAAGGTATGCCAAGTGCATGCTTTTTTGTTTTTAGAAAGCGTGTTGCACCATGTGTGGCACTGTTTTGGTTCATCCTCGCTTAACTCCTTCTTAAGCCAGTTCCTTCTTGTATACGCCTAGCGGTCGTTCTCTTTACCATCATAATAAAAATAATATTACGCTCGATATTCGTTTTTAGACACTCTCGACCCCCAAATAATTATGCGTCATCCATGATTTTTCATTTTTGTATATTTTGAATCTACCATCGTTTGAACTGGATATGCCTCTTCTATATTGATTAATTTAAGTAGAATTCTAATGAAATTATCCACTCTCAATAGATAAAAAACGCTGGTTTATTGTGTGATAAATGAGGGTGATTTAGCTCTGATTTGGCTTTTATTATTTTTGAGGATTTTATATTTATATGTGTTTGGTTGTATTTGTTAATAAGTGTGCAAAGTCTCACTTTCTCATAAGTCTTTGATTTTAATGGGTGTGATGTTCTTTGGCCTTGTTTTTTGAGTTTTTACCTCAAACACCAGTAATTGCCTTGATGGATTGGCCATATTCCATCCTATGTCATATATATAATTAACTTAATCAATCAAAATAAGATCGCCATCACTTATTTGGATTATTGTACTACAAATAAAGTTTGAGATTTCCTATAGTCATCGTAACAAAATACAACGGACAAAGGATACACGATGGAACTCAACACGATTATTGTCGGCATTTATTTCCTATTCTTGATTGCGATAGGTTGGATGTTTAGAACATTTACAAGTACCACCAGTGACTACTTCCGCGGGGGCGGTAACATGTTGTGGTGGATGGTTGGTGCAACCGCCTTTATGACCCAGTTTAGTGCATGGACATTCACCGGTGCGGCAGGTAAAGCGTATAACGATGGTTTTGCAGTAGCGGTCATCTTCGTAGCCAACGCATTTGGTTACTTCATGAACTTCGCATATTTTGCTCCAAAGTTCCGTCAACTACGTGTAGTAACGGTAATCGAAGCAATTCGTATGCGTTTCGGTGCGACTAACGAACAAGTGTTCACTTGGTCTTCAATGCCAAACAGTGTTGTTTCTGCCGGTGTATGGTTAAACGCACTAGCAATCATCGCTTCTGGTATCTTCGGTTTCGACATGACAGCAACTATCTGGATTACCGGTTTGGTTGTATTGGCAATGTCTGTAACGGGTGGTTCATGGGCGGTAATTGCATCTGACTTTATGCAGATGGTTATCATCATGGCAGTAACCGTGACATGTGCTGTTGTTGCTGTTGTTCAAGGTGGCGGTGTTGGTGAAATCGTGAATAACTTCCCTGTAGCGGAAGGCGGTTCTTTCCTTTCTGGTAACAACATTAACTACTTAAGCATCTTCAGCATTTGGGCATTCTTCATCTTCGTGAAGCAGTTCTCTATTACTAACAACATGCTTAACTCTTACCGTTACCTAGCGGCTAAAGACTCAAAGAACGCGAAGAAAGCAGCGCTACTAGCGTGTGTGCTAATGCTTTGTGGTGTATTTATCTGGTTCATGCCTTCTTGGTACATTGCAGGTCAAGGTGTCGACCTAGCAGCAGCTTACCCAGAAGCAGGTAAGAAAGCGGGTGACTTTGCCTACCTATACTTCGTACAAGAGTACATGCCAGCAGGTATGGTTGGCCTTCTAGTTGCGGCGATGTTTGCAGCGACAATGTCTTCAATGGATTCTGGTCTAAACCGTAACTCGGGTATCTTTGTTAAGAACTTCTATGAACCAATCGTTCGTAAAGGTACGGCTAGCGAAAAAGAACTAGTAACGGTTTCTAAGATTACTTCTGCCGTGTTTGGTATTGCTATCATCCTTATTGCACAGTTCATCAACTCGCTTAAAGGTTTGAGCCTGTTCGATACCATGATGTATGTAGGCGCACTGATCGGCTTCCCAATGACAATTCCTGCATTCCTTGGCTTCTTTATTAAGAAGACTCCGGACTGGGCTGGTTGGGGTACGCTAGTGGTTGGTGGTTTTGTTTCTTACTACGTGGGTTTCGTTGTTAACGCTGAAATGGTGTCTTCAATCTTCGGTCTAGAAGAGCTAACAAGCCGTGAATGGTCTGATGTTAAGGTTGCTATCGGTCTGATTGCTCACATTACGCTGACAGGTGGTTTCTTCATCCTATCAACTCTGTTCTACAAGCCATTAACTGAGAAGCGTCAAGCAGACGTTGATAAGTTCTTCGGTAACCTGTCTACTCCATTAGTTGCGGAGTCAGCAGAACAGAAAGTACTGGATAACAAACAGCGTGAAATGCTTGGTAAACTGATTGCGGTAGCGGGTGTCGGTATCATGCTAATGGCTCTACTCACTAACCCAATGTGGGGACGTCTAGTCTTCATACTTTGTGGTGTGATTGTTGGTGGTGTTGGTGTGCTATTGGTTAAAGCGGTCGATGACGGCGGCAAGCAAGCGAAAGCAGTAACTGAAAGCTAATACATAGAAAACGATTATAATAGAATGCGACGACTCGAAAGGGCGTCGCATTTTTTTTGCTCTGCGAAACGGAAAAACGGTCAGGTGGAAGATATCTGACCTAAATCACGAAAACTGTACAAAATGGTTCAATCGAACCGAAATAGATTTAATTGTCCTACAATAAGACGTATATTATTGCTAATTCCTTTCAATCAACTTGAAAAATAAGTGAGTTAGAATGAGCGACCAAAAATCTCTTGATGCAATCAGGAAGATGAAGCTGGAGAATGATACTTCAGCAGGTAATCTTGTAGACCTACTCCCTATCGAAGTACAGAAACGTGACTTCGACCTATCATTCCTAGACAACTTGAGCGAAGCACGTCCACGTCTTCTTGTTCAAGCAGATCAGTTAGAAGAATTCAAAGCGAAAGTGAAAGCTGATGAAGCTCACTGCATGTTTGATGATTTCTACAATAACTCGACAGTTAAGTTCCTTGAGACTGCTCCTTTCGAAGAGCCTCAAGCGTACCCAGCTGACACGGTAGGCAAAGCTTCTCTATGGCGTCCTTACTGGCGTCAAATGTACGTTGATTGCCAAATGGCACTAAACGCGACACGTAACCTAGCAATTGCTGGTGTTGTGAAAGAAGACGAAGCGCTAATTGCTAAAGCAAAAGCTTGGACTCTAAAACTGTCTACGTACGATCCAGAAGGCGTGACTTCTCGTGGCTATAACGATGAAGCGGCTTTCCGTGTTATCGCGGCTATGGCTTGGGGTTACGACTGGCTACACGGCTACTTCACAGATGAAGAACGTCAGCAAGTTCAAGATGCTTTGATTGAGCGTCTAGACGAAATCATGCACCACCTGAAAGTGACGGTTGATCTATTGAACAACCCACTGAACAGCCACGGTGTTCGTTCTATCTCTTCTGCTATCATCCCAACGTGTATCGCGCTTTACCACGATCACCCGAAAGCAGGCGAGTACATTGCATACGCACTAGAATACTACGCAGTACACTACCCACCATGGGGCGGTGTAGACGGCGGTTGGGCTGAAGGTCCTGACTACTGGAACACGCAAACTGCATTCCTAGGCGAAGCATTCGACCTATTGAAAGCATACTGTGGCGTAGACATGTTCAACAAAACATTCTACGAAAACACAGGTGATTTCCCGCTTTACTGCATGCCTGTTCACTCTAAGCGCGCGAGCTTCTGTGACCAGTCTTCAATCGGTGATTTCCCAGGTCTAAAACTGGCTTACAACATCAAGCATTACGCAGGTGTTAACCAGAAGCCTGAGTATGTTTGGTACTACAACCAACTGAAAGGCCGTGATACTGAAGCACACACCAAATTCTACAACTTCGGTTGGTGGGACTTCGGTTACGATGATCTTCGCTTTAACTTCCTTTGGGATGCACCTGAAGAGAAAGCACCATCGAATGACCCACTGTTGAAAGTATTCCCAATCACGGGTTGGGCTGCATTCCACAACAAGATGACTGAGCGTGATAACCATATTCACATGGTATTCAAATGTTCTCCGTTTGGCTCAATCAGCCACTCTCACGGTGACCAAAACGCATTCACGTTGCATGCATTCGGTGAAACGCTAGCGTCAATCACTGGCTATTACGGTGGTTTCGGTGTTGATATGCACACTAAATGGCGTCGTCAAACGTTCTCTAAGAACCTTCCACTATTTGGCGGTAAAGGTCAGTACGGCGAGAACAAGAACACGGGCTACGAAAACCACCAAGATCGCTTCTGTATCGAAGCGGGCGGCAACATCTCTGATTTCGACACTGAATCTGATGTGAAGATGGTTGAGGGTGATGCAACGGCATCTTACAAGTACTTCGTTCCTGAAATTGAATCTTACAAGCGTAAGGTCTGGTTTGTTCAAGGTAAAGTATTCGTAATGCAAGACAAGGCAACGCTTTCTGAAGAGAAAGACATGACTTGGCTAATGCACACAACTTTCGCAAACGACGTGGCAGACAAGTCTTTCACTATCCGTGGCGAAGTTGCGCACCTAGACGTAAACTTCATCAACGAGTCTGCTGATAACATCACGTCAGTTAAGAACGTTGAAGGTTTTGGCGAAGTTGACCCATACGAGTTCAAAGATCTTGAAATCCACCGTCACGTTGAAGTGGAATTCAAGCCATCAAAAGAGCACAACATCCTTACGCTTCTTGTTCCTAATAAGAACGAAGGCGAGCAAGTTGAAGTGTCTCACAAGCTTGAAGGCAACACGCTAATGCTAAATGTTGATGGTGAAACGGTTTCAATCGAACTGTAATTCGCTGAAGCAACAGAAGCTAGATACTAAAAACTCCGAGTGAAAGCTCGGAGTTTTTTTGTTTGCACAGAACAGGCAGTAGCCTACGAGGTGGGAAGAGGTTGCGTTGGTTAGTTAGAGGCTAAGTAGCAAGAGTGCCAGGCTTAGTAAGTGGCGACAAAACTTGGTTTAAAACCCGTGTTCAGTAAACCTTACTAAGGCTAGGGCAGTGACTGTCTTCCAATAATTTGTCAACTACTGACAGTGGGCAGCCTTAATCTTGTCTGAAAAAAGGGACGGCAGGTTAATAATCGTTATTGGAGTGGCTTATTCTCATTAATCGTATGACATTTAGAGTGCATTATTTCATCAATAGGTTATTTTTTGATTGGGATATCGCTCTTGTAAGTACAAAGCGTGACCATATTTTCTCGTAAAGTGAATCCCCGTCACAACTTGCGTCTAAGCATTGAAGGATTACCCTAAAACTATTGCGTAACGGAAAAGACGTCGTTATTATAATGACCATATAATCATACAATACTATATTTGGAGTTTGAACATGACTAAACCTGTAATCGGTTTCATTGGCCTAGGTCTTATGGGCGGCAACATGGTTGAAAACCTACAAAAGCGCGGCTACCACGTAAACGTAATGGATCTAAGCGCTGAAGCTGTTGCTCGCGTTACAGATCGCGGCAATGCGACTGCATTCACTTCTGCTAAAGAACTAGCTGCTGCAAGTGACATCGTTCAGTTTTGTCTTACAACTTCAGCTGTTGTTGAAAAAATCGTTTACGGCGAAGACGGCGTTCTAGCTGGCATCAAAGAAGGCGCAGTATTAGTAGACTTCGGTACTTCTATCCCTGCTTCTACTAAGAAAATCGGCGCAGCTCTAGCTGAAAAAGGCGCGGGCATGATCGACGCACCTCTAGGCCGTACTCCTGCACACGCTAAAGATGGTCTTCTGAACATCATGGCTGCTGGCGACATGGAAACTTTCAACAAAGTTAAACCTGTTCTTGAAGAGCAAGGCGAAAACGTATTCCACCTAGGTGCTCTAGGTTCTGGTCACGTTACTAAGCTTGTAAACAACTTCATGGGTATGACGACTGTTGCGACTATGTCTCAAGCTTTCGCTGTTGCTCAACGCGCTGGTGTTGATGGCCAACAACTGTTTGACATCATGTCTGCAGGTCCATCTAACTCACCATTCATGCAATTCTGTAAGTTCTACGCAGTAGACGGCGAAGAGAAGCTAGGTTTCTCTGTTGCTAACGCTAACAAAGATCTTGGTTACTTCCTTGCTCTTTGTGAAGAGCTAGGTACTGAGTCTCTAATTGCTCAAGGTACTGCAACTAGCCTACAAGCTGCTGTTGACGCAGGAATGGGTAACAACGACGTACCAGTAATCTTCGACTACTTCGCTAAACTAGAGAAGTAATCGACGTACGACCTCGCTAGGGTATTGCCTGTCTTTTTAGGCGGCGATACCTCAGCGAGGTTCGTTTTTATCTGCCATACCCAACCCTTTGTTCCCTCGTTAAACTCTTCTACTTCTACTTCCTCAGCTACACCTACTCAAAACTCTGTTCAACTTTGTTACTGCCTCAATTCCTATTTTTGTTTCTATATCTATATCTATATC
>NZ_JBFRMS010000067.1:0-62776 GCF_041470505.1 Vibrio sp. 10N.261.55.C5 | reverse complement strand
ACGCCTGGCGCACCCGCCGCTGTGGTATCTAGAGTGAACGTCAGCTCGCTGCTGCCTGATGTATTACCCGCTGCGTCGGTTTGACGAACGGTGATCGTGTTGTCACCTTCCGTTGGTACGGGTGCGGTTGTCGTCCAGTTTCCGTCAACGAGGTATTCGACTGTCGCACCCTCTTCTGTGCCGCCGACTGTGAAGCTGCCGTCGTTGGTTAAGAAGTCATCCGCCGCTGAGCCAGAGTCCGTATCAAGTGTCAGTGTTGGCGCATCTGGAGCTGTTGTGTCAACTATGGTCTCGCTGTCTGTGCCTAGGCTATCCGGTTGGTCAACCGAACGGAAAGCATCAAGAAGACTCAAGCTTTGAGTACGAGACATTCCCAGCGCTTCAAAGCCCGTCGTTACAAATTCAGTACCTGGAATGGTTTCTTCACCGTCGCGCTCAATAGTCCCGCTACTTACTAGGCTTGAACCACTTTCACCAGCTGCCGTTGCAAATTCTTCGCCTAGCTCCGTCGGATCCTGACCTTCTTCTAAAGCCGCAAAGATATTTGCAATGTCTTGGTCTAGTTCAACTTCACCGCCATCTTCAGGCGAAAAACGCTTGACTGAAATTGGAGATTCAGAGTTTTCGCTCTGGGATTCAAGAATGACATCCCCTGCTTGTAATGGCTGGCCGTCTTCTAGGACTTTAATTGTACCATCTACCGAAACAACAATGCGTTGACCAAGTGCCAATGCACCGCTCGCATTCAATACTGTCATGTCCATATAAACCCCTAAAACTCATTTTTCAATCAAAACGTCAAAATAGTGACATTGTATTTATAATATTAGGTAAAATATAACACCTAACACCATATAATTCATAGTTATGAATGCACATTTTAACAAGGTCGTATACACCATGATGACAATGGTCACACTCATCAATACTTAAAGCGCTCTTAAATTTAATATAAGTTATTGTGCTAACGAAAAATAATTGACATATTAATAGGTGTTCTAAGTGCATTAAAACATCACAATACGCACAGTGATCGGTTAACAAATTTACAACCATTTGCGATCGCCAGTTGTAGCGATCGTAATTTTTTTGGCGGTTCATCTGAATTTTGTATATCATCGTGCAAAATTAAGACTCAGGTGTGACTCATTTTGGAGAGATGCAAATTGAATAGGATTCAAACGACGACCTTAGGGCTAGCTATAGCAATGACCTTTCCAGCTGCGGCACAAACTCTTGAGCAAGCCGTTGCGTTTACATTAGAAAGCAACCCTGAAATCAAAAGTGCTTATAACGAATATATCAGTAAGCGTTATCTTAACGACGCTTCTGGTGGTGCTTATCGACCAAGTATAGACCTAGATGGTGGGATTGGTTATGAGCATACCGATCTAGTGACCAATACAAATTCAACAGATCTGACGCGTAAAGAAGCGACGATTACTTTGACTCAGTTAATATGGGATGGCGCTAATACATCCAATGATATTGACCGTACTGCGGCTGATGCAGAGTCCGTGCGCTATCAACTACTATCTAACGCGCAAGACATCGCTTTAGAAGTAACAAAGGTTTATCTTGATGCAGTGAAAGCCTATGAAGTGCTTTCTCTTTCGGAAAGTAACTTAGCGACGCACAAAGAGATATATAACGATATTCGTAAGCGCGTGGAATCAGGTATTGGTTCAACCGCAGATATGTCACAAGTTGAAGCTCGTATTGCGAAAGCGCACGGGAATTTGCTTGCTGCTCAAAACAACCTTTTTGATACGCATACTCAGTTTAAAAGACTTGTTGGTCAATCTCCTTTAGGGTTAACTTTCCCTCGCGCAGATGCGGGTGCAATTCCTTATACCGTTGATGGTGCGTTGGCAAAAGCGTTTAACCAGCATCCAGTCATTAAGATTGCACAAGCCGATGTTGACTCAGCGAAGTTCCAATACAAACAATCTAAGAGTACCAACTACCCGACTGTTTCTTTTGAAGCCGCTCAAACTTGGCGTGATGACGCCGGTGGTACAGAAGGCAGCAGCGATGAGTTTTCTGCCATGGTTCGTTTAAGATACAACCTTTACAATGGTGGTTCGGATCAAGACCGCACAGAAAGTGCAGCCTACCAACTCAACAAAGCCAAGGACCTTCGCGAAAGTACTTACCGCAATGTAGAAGAGAGTCTACGTCTATCATGGAGCGCACTTGATTTAACGGTTCAGCAAAAAGAGTTCCTATCTGACCACGTAGACTCGGCATCAGACACGGTAATCTCATATGAGAAACAATACCGTATCGGTAAACGTACCCTTCTCGACTTACTTAACACTGAGAATGAATTATTCGAAGCTCGTAAAGGCTATTTAGATGCTAAGTATGACGAGCAATACGCAAAATATCGCGTAATGAACGCAACTGGTAACCTACTCATCGGTTTACGAGTTGAGATCCCAGAAGAATGGAATGAAAAGGTGGAATATTAATGAAGCTTACCAACACAGTATTATCGCTTTGCTTCATGGTTGTATCTGCCAATGCTTTAGCTGAAAACAACGAAGATGAATTCGAATATCGCGCTCTACCGCCGGTCACTCAAATTTACGATCTTCAAGATGATGACAATGACGGTGTAATAAACGCGCGAGATTTATGTCCCGATACACAAATTGGTGCCGAGATCGATAACGACGGTTGTGGATCATATTTCGAGTCATCGGAAAAGAAAGAGCTGCATATACTCTTCGCTAATAATTCAACGGAAATAAACCCTGTCTTTCTAGGGCAGATACGCCAAATGGCGGCATTTTTAAAGCGCTACGAAAGTACCAGCATTGAATTGCAAGGTTATGCCAGCAAAGTAGGTAACGCGGAACATAACCTAAAGCTTTCGAAAGAACGTGCATCACATGTAAGACGAGCGCTAATTAGCAACGGTATTCAGCCATCTAGAGTCAGCATCGTAGGTCATGGTGATTCTGAATTCAGCAGTGATGACACCCAAATCAATCACGCACTACATCGAAAAGTTGTTGCTTCCGTTGTTGGATTTAAGGGTAATATCAAAGAAGAATGGCACATCTTCACCAAAATTAAAAAGTAGGCGTACCCAGCTTTTACCATACTGAAACGTTATCTTAAGTTAACGTTTCAGTATGGTGATAATTCCTTGAATAGCATATACCTAAGCCGTCTATAATGTTAATCTTGCCACGTTATCAACATAGAGAATTAATCCATGAGCAAACTAACAGCTGATACTCAAGCAAATCTAGAACTTTTCGTTTCTGAAACACAAGAAACTAAACTGGTATGGGGCCTTCGCAACGAAGAAGGTTGGCTAGCATGTGACTCAAGTGAATTCGAAAACAGCGAAGTGATGCCATTCTGGTCTTCAAAAGAAGATGCTCAAACTCACAACGTTGAAGAGTGGGCTGACTTCGAAGTATTAGAAATTCCACTAGATATCTTTGTAGAAGATTGGTTACTGACTCTTGCTGAAGACGGCGTTCTTGTTGGTACTAACTGGAATGCAACATTAGAAGGCAAAGAACTTGAGCCTTCTGACCTAGCGAAATTATACATCTAATTTCCGATATCGGTCGCACGATTCGCGCGACCGATATACCTCTGATTAGTATCAATAAATTAGAGACCTACCTCGCATAACCACGTAGTCGCACCATTCAAAATTTGAAGCAACATCAAACTAATAATAGAATATCGTTCTTTATCTGATTGATCGTCTCTTGTGAATCACTTCGTTTTTGTTACCTTTCTACTATTCATTAGCTTTTGTTCTTATAGCCAAGTATCAACATCAGATCGTGACCACAATTCACCAGTCTATACCTCCAATCTAAGCTCTACTTCAAATGCTGATTGGAACGCGCTTTATCTCTCTACTTTAAACCACTCTCCTGAGCGCGCATTAAACATGCTGCAAACACGCTACATCGGCTCAACGGTTTATGGAGATAAGCTTTACCTTGCGTCTCTTCTGTATCAATACATGAGCCACCGAGATCAGCCGTTCTACGGAATCGCTTCAAACGACAATGACTACCAAGCGATAGAAACAGCGTTTATTTCTGCTCTGAGGAAAGACGGCAAAGGCCAATATGAACAAGCACAACAAGGCTTTCTAACACTTTTGGCGAAAATGCAATCTCGCAGTGATTTAACTGGTAAAGCCTTACTAAAGTACCAGCTATGCCGATCGCTTAACGAGCAAGCTAAATACCATCAAGCGAACTATTACTGCTCTGCCCTTCAGTCAGATTTACATGACATCGCTGACCCTGTATTACCAAAATTCGGGACTTATCGAGTCATCGCGAACAATCACCATTTCCGCAGTGACTATCAAGCAGCACTAGATACCTACCTATCACTAATAAATGTGTTTCCACAAGGACATGATATTTCAGGGGTTTACAACGATGTGGGTAACTTGCTCAAAGAATTAAAGCAATATGAAAAATCGGCGGAGTATCTAGAGCAAGCTCTCATTCTCAGAACAAACGCTTCAGATTTAATGAAAGCACAAGTGCATCACAGCCTTGCGGATCTCTACCTCAACCAAGAGCAAAGTGACCTAGCAATTCATCACTTTCAGACAGCAAGAACACTGTTGAGCTCATCGTCGCATAGTTACGGTATCGCACTCACAAGTCTTGGCTTAGGAAAGGCGTACACTCAAACGAAAAACTATGATGTGGCGAGAGCCTTCCTAATCGAGTCTCTTTCAGCTTCGAGCGAACTGAGTAATGATGTCATTCGCATCAATGCTTACTTGGCGATCAGCGACATGTTCGAAGAACAGAAATTGCCAACGGAAGCGCTCAACTATGCTCAACAAGCGCTAGAAATAGCAGAACAAGTCACAAGGCATAAATACATCGCGCAGTCACTTCTGCAGCTTTCTGATATTCATCAATCACTCGGCGATTACCAACAAGCTTTCTATTTCTACCAGCGATACTCGTCAATGCAAATGGAAGCTAGAGACATCGATAATCGACTCGCACTCGAAGCGCTCGGCCTGACGCACGCCAAATATGAGCAGGAACTGGAAAGCTCTTTCCTGACACATCAAACGAAACTCGACCGCGTTCAAATTGAAAAAATGGAACATCAAAGGTGGATATATAACATCGTTGTTATTCTATTGCTTTGCGCTGCAAGCTTCACGGTATTGATAAACAAAACGGTTCGCGCAAAAGCAGCAATTGATGGCTTAACGAAAGCATATAGCCGAACTGAGATAATTCGAAGAATCAAAAGAGTGAAACGCTGTAAAGGGACGGACAAACAGCATGTGCTCGTGCTGCTCGATCTCGATAAGTTTAAGAAGATTAATGATGAGCATGGGCACCCTACTGGTGATCGGGCACTGGTCCATATTAGTGATCAAATTAGAAAACACTTAGTGAATGGTGAATTGTTTGGTCGCTTAGGGGGTGAAGAATTTGTCATCATGTTAACCGATACCCCACCAGCAGAGGTACGAGAACGCGTTGAAGAGTTGCACTACGCAATTTCAAGCACTGTCTTTTTATCAGAAAGCAAAAAGTCACTTAATGTGACCGCGAGTTTTGCTTATCTAGCAACCTCAAACGCATTAAGTGACTTTGATGACTTGTATTCAGTGCTTGACCAAGCACTCTATCAAGCCAAAAGCAACGGCCGAAACTGCATCATTGATGCTTACAACGAACCAATTGATTGACCTGAGGTTATTTATTCTCAGTCTGTTTGCGAACCAACTCAGCCATAATACCTTCACGATCACCTAGGTAATCGTTAAGGCCAACTTTACGCAGTTCACACGCTGGGCAATCGCCACAACCATCCCCGACAATGCCATTGTAACAAGTCAGTGTTTTATTTCGAACAAGCTCAAGTGCTGAGTACTGGTCGGCCAACGCCCATGTTTCAGCTTTGTTGAGCCACATTAACGGTGTTTTAATATCCAGCGGCTTGTCCATACCTTGTACAAGCGCAGAGTTCATCGCTTTCACAAAGTCATTACGACAATCAGGGTAGCCTGAGAAATCAGTTTCACACACGCCCGTGATTACGGTATTTGCACCGATTTGGTAAGCGTAAATACCCGCTAGAGTCAGAAATAGAATATTACGACCAGGAACGAATGAATTCGGCAGCCCATTCTCTTGCAGCTCATGAGACACAGGAATATCGTCACGAGTCAAAGAGCTGATAGCCAGTTCATTCAACAGAGTCACATCCATCACTTTGTGCGCTTTCACACCAAGCTCTTTCGACAATGACTCAGCAACTTCAATCTCGAGTCTATGGCGCTGACCATAATCAAACGTAATCGCATGAACTTCATCATACTCTTTTAATGCTTGAACAAGACACGTTGTTGAGTCTTGACCACCACTGAATACTACCACTGCTTTTTTCATCTTAAATCCTTACGAGAACCTTCTACTAGCGACTTATCTTGCCCAGTAAAAATACAACCTATGCGATGCTCAAATATTTGTGAGTTTGTATTGATAAGCGCCAATTGCGCTCAATGCAGGTATCAATACAAAGCTGAGTAGCGCGGTCTTTTTGGCTGATTGGTTGCAGAGCGATAACAGTGTCGTTAGGAACTGCTGCTCGCTCCAATAAACCGTCAAGTTGTTCGATGTCTTTGCTTGTACCTACTGGATGCTTAATTTCGTTAGCACGTTGCAAGGCGCTATCTAAGATTTCCAGTTTCGCTTTCATCGCCACTTTCGGTGACACCGTAACCCAAGTGTCCGGTGTGGCTTTAACTTCTGATGTTCCGCTAGTCTCAATCTGACAGCGACAACCGTGCTGCTCAAACGCTTCAGTAAGAGGAACAAGATCATAAATGCATGGCTCACCACCAGTAATCACAATGTGCTTAGCAGTGTAACCTTGCTTGATATATTCATTCACGATTCCTTGAGCATCGATTGCTGACCAAGTAGGTGAATCTTCTGTCTTAACCATAATATCGCCAAGGCTGGTTTCCTCTTCTGGCAACGCTTCCCAGGTCTGCTTGGTATCACACCAAGAACAGCCCACTGGGCAAATTTGCAGACGAACAAAAACAGCGGGAACGCCAGTAAACACGCCCTCACCCTGAATGGTTTCAAACATTTCATTAATCTTGTACAACTTTCCCTCAGCTCAATCATTTGATGAAATTAATCAACCGCAGACCTTAAAGCACTTCCCCCTTTTGGTCAAACAAATGAGTACTGATAAATGAGTTGATCAAAGCCCTAGCCTGAACTTTCAAGTTCCCTTATCCTTTCGCCCATAGATTTCGTTAGCTTTTAATTTTTTAGTAAGGAACAACATGTACAAACTGATTGCTCTTGATATGGATGGCACACTACTCAACAGTGAAAAAGTGATTTCTCAAGAGAACAAAGACGCAATCGCCAAAGCACGAGCTGCAGGTGTGAAAGTAGTTCTCGCTTCTGGTCGCCCTTTAGAAGGCATGCAAAGCAAATTAGATGAGCTTTCGATTGACGGCGAAGATGACTTTGTACTCTTCTACAACGGCTCTATGGTTCAGAACGTATCGACAAAAGAGATCATTCACAGTGAGATCAGCAACGGTAAAGCCGCAAAAGAGATTGCTGCCCTCGCTGAACAGCTTGGTGGTTATGTCCATGCTTTCAGCAAGATCCACGGCTTAATCACACCTGAGAACAATGAGTACACTGGTATTGAAGCGCGTATTAATTGCTTAGATATAACCGAGTTCGACTTTTCTCAACTAGAAGATGACCACGAAATCATCAAAACTATGATTGTCGCTGAACCAAGCAAGCTGACTGAAATCATCGGTAAGTTGCCACAAGAGCTTAAGACTCAGTTTACTATCGTACAAAGTGCACCATTCTTCTTAGAGTTCCTAAACCCGAAATCAAACAAGGGTGTCGGTATTGAAGCGATAGCGAAACACTTAGGCATTAAAGCGGAAGAAGTCATCTGCATGGGTGATGCTGAAAACGATCACCATATGCTTGAATACGCAGGCCTTGGCATTGCAATGGAAAACGCAATGGAAGAAACCAAGAAACTGGCGGATCACATCACAGCTAGCAACGACGACCATGGTGTAGCGGTCGCGATTGAGAAGTTTATCTTCAACTCATAAACGCTCAACAGGTTCTAATAAGAATTACTTTTTGCTTGTTTCAGAAATGACAAAGGCTGTGCACTGCACAGCCTTTTTGATTTTGTGTTAGTCGAGTCGCTTACTCTCTTTTCCATGGCAGACGAAATGCCACCACACCAAACAGAATCAAGATTGGGAAACGTAACGTTTCAACAATAAATGAAGCAATACCGCTGAAAGAGACAAAGCTTCCAGCCCAGCTAATCAGCAGATTTCCCGCTAACAACATCGCCATCACTCCAAGAACGATCTTGAATGAGAACTGACCAACCAAAGGTTTCGAGTCTGTTAACGTCACTAGGCATGCAATCGTCATCAAAATCGCCACCCAGAACGAGAATGTTGGCAGTGGCCATATCACCGTCAGAACAATCGACAGTAAGCACAATGCCCACCAAACACCTTTAGAACTCAATAAGGCGCTAATATCAACATCCGGTTTCGCGTCTAATCTCACGATATGCCACGTCGTTAAAGCGCCTAATACGCCACCCATTAATACATCACTAAAAAACGCACTACCTGAATAAGACTTAAATAGCATGATCCACAGCAGGCCAGCGAGCACTATCAAAATCGATTTTTGCTCCAAGAGGCGCTTTAGTTTCCAAGAGACTAACAAGGTTAAACTCACCCACAAGCCAGCCAATAAACTTGGAAAGCTATACCCACTGCTCATCACTAGCTTCAATGTTGGTAAGTAAGCATGCGGACGTGGAAAACCAAACCCTTGATGGGCGATTAAAGTGAGCAATGTCACCGAGATCAAAGTGAAGCCAAACTTCAACGCGAAGTTACGGCCAAAATGCCAAGCAATTAGCGGCAATATCACGATGAAAATCCATGGCTTCGCTAACGAGTCAGTTAAAAGCACAGTATTCGCAAACACGCTTGGCATCTTATCGAACGCGTTTTGAAGCGACACAATCCAATTTAATTCAACTTGATGGACTTTCGGTGCCGCGCCCACCAGCTCAGTCACATACGTCACAGGTTGATCTGTCGCGGATAGAAAGAACTCGTTAATCTCAGACCATTGCTCTGGATAACGGTATTGATTGGCTTGCAACTCCGTAGGTGGCAATAACATCGCTCGGCTGACTTCCACGCCATAATGAGGAGCAAACCAAATCGGCAGCTCAAAGCCACCTAACTCATTTCGAGCCTTGTAACTGATCACTTCAGAGTCAGAAATACAATCAAACACGACGGCACTGTCGGTATAACCTAGCACATCACCGACCGTTACCGACAAACCAGCCTCTTCCCACGTTTCACGTTGCGCCGCGACGGCTGGCGGCTCACCTGAAACAACAGTGCCTCCCGGTAGAGACAATTGACCGGTGATCAACTCATCAACCAACACGATTTGGTTATCAGCACGTACTACACACAAGGCGCCCGCGATATGATCGGGCAAAGTGTCGTTTGTCCAAGCGGAAGTAGTACTCAAAAGAGACAGTATGAAAACTAATAAATATCGAATAACCAACGAGTTTACCTAAAAAATAATAGAAGAATATTGAAGACTGCTGTTGCAGTTGAACTATTGTAATCAAAGCCACACAAAATCGCTGTCTACGTTTTGTGCAAAGCCTTCCTCATCCATTGAATGTGAGGTATGAACCCCATTTTTTGATAGAAGTCCTTGGCAGGCGAGTTAAAGTCCCAAACTTCTACAAAGACTTGTTCAACCCCATAATCATCAAAAGTACTTTCAACTTTGTTAAACAACTTTTCAGCAATCGATTCTTTTCGATAATCAGGCAAGACAAACAGCTCATCGACACTACCCATCGGCACTGGTTTACTCACCGTTGAGATAAGCTCACAAAAATGCCCAGAGATAAAGCCAACAATGAGCTCACCTTTTAATGCCACATAAACCAAACATTCAGGATCATCCAAGTATCGTGCAATGCTTTTTTCCTGCTCAATCTCTTCTGCCGTTTTAAAGTGCTCTGGACTAGCAAGGTGGTGGTGGTGGTGGAGATCGAACATTAACTCGTTAAGTTGTTCCAAATCCGCGTGCTTTGCGGCCCTTAAGGTGACATTCATGACTATTGCGCTTCTCAAACCAAATTAATATCTAAACTGAGTCTAGTTTACTTGGCGTGAGTATCTATACAAGTTATTGAATTAATTCATTGTTTGAAGTGTGTATTTTAGATACAAAAACGGCCACATTACGTGGCCATTCTGTTTGAATGATTTTGAATTAAACGAATATCGAAGCTATGGGTTTTTGCTGTGGCTGTGGCTTTTGCTGTAGCTTCAGCTTTATGCACCGTTATCTTCTTTCTCTTCTTTGAGATCAGCAAGCTGTTGTTCTAGTTCAATAAGCTTAATTTCCGCCTCTACTTCAGCAACTCGCTTTTCTGCATCGGTGCGATTGTCTTGCGCTAGACCATCAGCAGTAACTTGGGTTCGTTGTGCGTTTCTTGCATCGTCCGTATCTTTCATTGAACCCGCAACGCCACCAGTAACACCACCTAATGCAGCGCCCTTCACCGCTAAACTCGCATCTCCAGTTAGAGCGCCTGCTGTCGCTCCTAATAAAGCACCACCTACAGCACCACGATTACGTGCGGCATTCTCATTTTCGTTATCCATTGCTGGTGATGCGCAACCAGAAAGAGTCACAATCAGTGTTGCTAAAAGAAAAGGTTTAGTGAATTTCATAGGAGTCTCGCTTAGTTCTTCGTTTTGAGTAGAACCATCTTAAGCAGAGCCGTTAATAAGATAAATAAAGCCACGTTTAGACGATACATCATGTTCAGCTATGTATTATTCAGCCATCGCATAACTGATTAATGATATATAGCTTTGAGCTCGCTTTATCCTCACCAACAAAAAAGGCGACCAATAAGGTCGCCTCAATCGCGCTTTCTCTATAATTCTTGCCTTTCACATATCTCTTAGCCTTTAGACCAAAAGTTTTGCATGTTTGCTACGCTAGGTGGTGGCCTAACACCACAATCTCGATAATGATTTTTATCGCCGATCCCCAGTATCTTGCCATTTTCGTCATCAATCATAGCCGCAACTTTAACACCGTCTCCCACATGGCGAGTTAACACGACAATTTCACCAGCTCTTTCAGACCTTACTGCGCCTAAGATTTGATATTCGTAGCGGCCTTTCCTTGAATTAACGATCATCTTCGAGTTAATAGGGTCGGCTTCATATCCCACACCAATATCAAAAACCGCTTGATAGAGATCGACGCCAGTCTTTGATACACATTTAAATACCTTGGGATGACTCAAAGGTTCTAACAACGCTCTACTCGCTTCATCCTTTGAAATACTGGCACTAGCAGCACCACTGACCAATAAAGCAATCAACAAAAAGTAAGCTCGCATAAAAAGACCTCAATATGTGGGATTCATAATGAGGTCATAGTAAACGCAATGGATAAGCGGATGAATAAAGTAGAGTTTAGGTAAACCATCACGCCGGATTATGTATAAATCAACAAGCCGAAGGTGAGATTACCTAAACTGCGACGTCTATTTGCCGAGCTTTTCAGCAATTTCAGTTAAGCTGGTAGGGTCGTCAATAGTTGAAGGCACCACATATTGTTCACCTTCTGCGATCTGCCGGATCGTTCTACGTAAGATCTTACCTGAGCGTGTCTTAGGTAACCTCTCAACAACCAAGGCTTGCTTAAAACAAGCTACCGCGCCGATCTCATTACGAACCTTGCCAACCAATTCCCTTTGCAACTCAATGCCATCGACTTTTACGCCATCTTTTAACACAACTAGACCTAAAGGAAGTTGTCCTTTCAAGTCATCGTGAATCCCGACTACCGCACATTCTGCAATGGCTGGGTGACCACCCACGATCTCTTCCATTTCTCCAGTCGACAGACGGTGTCCCGCTACGTTTATCACATCGTCGATACGACCCATAATAAATAGATACCCATCTTCATCGAGATAGCCACCGTCCCCAGAAACATAATAGCCTGGGAATTGGCTCAGATAGCCAGATTCAAATCGATCATGATTACGCCAAACCGTTGGCAGACAACCGGGTGGTAGTGGACGTTTGAGTGCAACAAAGCCTTGCTGATTAGGCTGTGCCGTTTCACCCAATTCATTAAGAATCTCGACTTGGTAACCGGGCACAGGCTTAGTTGAAGAACCTGCTTTCACTGGCAAAGATTCCAGCCCTGTCGGATTGGCAGAAATAGCCCAACCCGTTTCGGTTTGCCACCAGTGGTCAATAACCGGTTTATTGGTATGAGACTCAACCCAATCCAATGTTGGCGGGTCCAAACGCTCTCCCGCCATAAAAATCGACTTGAGCGATGATAAGTCATACTTGGTGAGCAACTCGCCTTCAGGATCTTCTTTCTTGATTGCTCTAAACGCGGTTGGCGCAGAAAACAATACATCGACGTTGTACTCTTCACACACACGCCAGAATGCGCCGGGATCTGGTGTTCTTACTGGCTTGCCTTCAAACAAAATGGTCGTACAGCCATGAATCAATGGCGCATACACAATATAGGAATGCCCCACTACCCAGCCGACATCAGAAGCCGCCCAAAACACACCATCTTGCGGCATATCGTAGATAGTGCTCATCGAGTATTTCATCGCGACCGCATGACCACCATTATCGCGCACCACGCCTTTTGGCTTACCCGTCGTCCCTGATGTATACAAGATATATAGTGGGTCAGTCGCTAGAACAGGCACACATACGTGAGGCAAAGCATCCTCAACAGCTTGCTGCCAAAGTACATCACGTTCGTTGTTCAATTCGGCTAGAGACTGCTCTCTTTGGAATACCACCACTTTCTCAGGCTTCCATCGGCTGTCCATGATCGCGCGATCGACCATCGGCTTATATGGCAGGACTTTATTTATCTCGACACCGCAGGATGCAGTAATCAACACCTTGGGCTCGGCATCTTCAATTCGAACGGCAAGCTCATGAGGGGCAAAACCACCAAACACCACCGAATGCACCGCACCTAGTCGTGCACAGGCCAACATTGCCATCGCCGCTTCAGGAATCATTGGCATGTAGATCACCACACGATCACCTTTGGTAACGCCTTGCGTGGCTAACATACCAGCGACTTTAGCCACTTGGTTACGCAATTGATTGTAAGTGTACGAGGATTGAGTTCCTGTAACTGGAGAGTCGTAAATCAGTGCGGTATTGTCACCTCGCCCATTTTCACAATGATAATCCAGCGCGAGCCAGCAGGTGTTCATCACCCCATCAGGAAACCAACGCTCAATTCCGTTATCGTCAGTTTGTAATATCGTTTTTGGTGGTTCAAACCAATCTATCGCTTGTGATTGTGTTTCCCAAAACGAATTTGGGTCTTCCCTCGCCCATTGATACTCGGTGATGTAATCTGTTTTTCTAGTCATTCGATTCGTAGCAGACATAGTGCCTCCTCCATGATTTATCCATTAGTCCAAGCGACTAGCTTTTAACAGTTTCACTTGGGTGCACTCTTTTCTCAGCGTTGTATTCGTGAACATTTAACCGTTCACGACAATCGCTTTACTTGGGAAAAGGCACACGAATGGCACCTTCCATGATCACTCGGGCACTACGACTCATAATCGCCCTCTCTATTTTCCACCCACTTTCGGCCTGCAGCGCTTTCGCACCTACCTTTAAGGTTCCTGACGGGTGTCCAAAGGTCACGAAATCACGACTTCCCTCACCGGCTGCCAAGTTCACTAAGGTGCCAGGAACACTTGCCGCTGAAGCAATCGCAACCGCAGCCGTACCCATCATGGCATGGTGCAGTTGCCCCATAGACAAAGCACGCACCAGAAGGTCAGTATCTTCGACAGCAACCGATTTACCACTGGAAGCTTGGTACGCTTGAGGCTTAGCAACAAACGCGACTTTAGGTGTATGTTGACGTGATTCAGCTTGTTCTAAAGAATCAATAAGACCCATTGCTACTGCACCATGTGCTCGTATGGATTCAAACAGAGCCAAGGCTTTGGTATCACTATTGATATCTGATTGAAGTTCAGTGCCTTGGTAGCCAACCGATTCAGCATCAACAAAAATGGTGGGTATCCCAGCATTAATGTATGTCGCTTTGATGCAGCCCAGATCGGGAACATCTAAAAAATCGACAACATTCCCTGTTGGGAACATAGAGCCACTCGCATCGGCGGGGTCTAGGAAATCAACTTGGATCTCAGCGGCGGGGAAAGTCACACCGTCGAGTTCAAAATCACCTAACTCTTGAACTTCGCCACCAGCGATAGGTACATGAACAATAATGGTTTTCTCTATGTTCACTTGCCATACTCGCACCTCGACCACACCGTTTTCTGGAATACGATTCGAGTCGACTAGGCCACTATGAATAGCAAATGGGCCCACTGCAGCAGACAGATTGCCGCAGTTACCGCTCCAATCAACGAACGGCTTGTCTATTGCTACTTGGCCGAATAGGTAATCAACATCGTGATCGGCTTTACTACTTTTCGAAACAATAACGGTTTTACTGGTACTGGATGTTGCACCACCCATGCCATCGGTTTGTTTGCCATAAGGATCTGGACTACCAATCACGCGCAGAAGTAATGCGTCTCGAGCTTCTCCGGCAACTTGCGCAGCCTCAGGTAAGTCACTTAAGTTGAAGAAAACGCCTTTGCTTGTTCCGCCCCGCATGTAGGTAGCAGGTACTTTTATCTGTTTATTTGTCATCATAAGCTCCTACTGTGCGAGAAAGTCTTTTGCGAAACGTTGCAATACGCCACCAGCGCTGTACACATTCACTTCGTCTGCCGTGTCTAGTCGGCAGGTCACAGGAACATCCAGCTTGTCACCGTTTTTACGAGTGATGACTAGAGCCAAATCAGACCCTGCTTCAATGTCGCCGTACACGTCGTAAAGCTCGGTGCCGTCCAGTTCTAAGGTATTGCGATTGGTTCCCGCTTTAAACTGCAAAGGCAACACACCCATTCCAACTAAGTTGGTTCTGTGGATTCGTTCAAAGCCTTCGGCAACAATCACTTCAACACCCGCTAAACGCACACCTTTGGCAGCCCAGTCACGTGATGAACCTTGTCCATAATCCGCACCCGCCACGACAATCAAAGGCTGTTTACGGTTCATGTAGGTTTCTATCGCTTCCCACATTCGCGTAACTTGACCTTCGGGTTCAACTCTTGCTAGTGAACCTTGCACGACTTCTCCAGCGTCCTTAACCATTTCGTTATACAGCTTAGGGTTGGCGAATGTTGCTCGTTGCGCGGTTAAGTGATCACCTCGATGGGTCGCGTAAGAGTTAAAGTCCTCTTCCGGAACTTCCATTTTGGTGAGGTATTCCCCCGCAGCACTCGAAGCGAGAATCGCATTTGAAGGGGATAAGTGATCTGTGGTGATGTTGTCACCCAGAATCGCTAAAGGTCTCATACCAGATAGGCTTCGTTCTCCCGCAAGAGCCCCTTCCCAATAAGGTGGTCTGCGAATATAGGTACTTTGAGGTCGCCAATCATAAAGCGGTTCAGTCGTCACCTGTTCCTCGTCTGGCTGCAACATTTTCACGTAGATTTGTTGGAATTGCTGAGGCTTAACATGCTCACCGACAACGGCATCGATCTCTGCATCACTCGGCCACAAGTCACTTAAATAGATCGATTTTCCGTTGCTGTCTGTACCTAAGCTGTCTTTTTCGATATCAAAGCGAATCGTACCTGCTAAGGCATAAGCGACGACCAATGGCGGTGATGCTAAAAACGCTTGTTTGGCATAAGGGTGAATTCGACCATCGAAGTTTCGATTCCCCGATAGCACAGCGGTTGAATATAGGTCACGGTCGATGATCTCTTGTTGAATTTTAGGATCCAACGCACCACTCATTCCATTACAGGTTGTGCACGCATAACCGACGATACCGAAGCCTAGTTTTTCCAGTTCAGGCAACAAACCGGCGGACTCAAGATAAAGCTTGGCAACTTTTGAGCCTGGCGCAAATGACGTTTTCACCCACGGTTTACGAACTAATCCAAGCTGATTGGCTTTCTTAGCCACCAATGCTGCGGCGACCACATTTCTTGGATTACTGGTGTTAGTACAAGAGGTAATCGCTGCGATGATTACGGCACCATCAGGCATCTGATCATCCCTGTACTGCTTAGCATGCTGCTCTTTCCAAGATGTTTGACTGATACCTTGTTTGGCAAGTTCACTGGTTGGTAAACGACGATGTGGATTGGATGGCCCTGCAAGGTTGCGCTCAACTTTAGACAAATCAAACTCAAGCACACGTTCGTATTGAGCGGAATCTAAATCATCGGCCCATAAGCCAGTTTGCTTAGCGTATAGCTCAACTAACTCAACCTGTTCAGGCTCGCGTCCTGTCAGCTTTAGGTATTGTATGGTCTGTTCATCGATATAGAACATACCCGCAGTCGCGCCGTATTCTGGCGTCATGTTAGATATAGTCGCACGGTCACCAATGGTCAGTGCACGCGCGCCTTCACCGAAGAATTCCAAATAGCTTGAAACCACTCTCTCATTGCGAAGGAACTCCGTTATTGCGAGCACAATATCCGTTGCGGTTATCCCTTCTTGTCGTTGACCAGTCAGTTTAACGCCCACAATATCAGGCAAACGCATCATTGACGGGCGACCGAGCATCACTGTCTCAGCTTCCAAGCCGCCCACACCGATCGCAATAACGCCCAGCGCATCTACGTGCGGTGTATGGCTGTCTGTGCCGACACAAGTATCCGGAAACGCGATGCCTTCTTTAGATTGAATGACTGGAGACATTTTTTCCAAGTTAATCTGGTGCATGATCCCGTTACCTGCGGGAATCACACTCACGTTTTTAAACGCGATTTTACACCAGTCAATAAAATGAAAACGATCTTCGTTTCTGCGTTCTTCAATCGCACGGTTTTTATCAAAGGCTTCACTATCAAAGCCTGCATGTTCCACAGCTAAAGAGTGATCAACAATCAGTTGGGTTTCGACAACGGGGTTCACCTTGGCAGGGTCTCCGCCTTGGTCGGCAATCGCATCTCGTAAGCCAGCTAAATCTACTAAAGCGGTTTGACCCAAAATGTCATGACACACGACACGTGCTGGATACCAAGGAAAATCTAAGTCGCTCTTACGCTCGATGATCTGTTTTAAGCTATCTTCAAGTGCAGCTGGATCACAACGTCTTACTAATTGCTCTGCCAATACTCTCGACGTATAAGGCAAGGTTTTATAACTGCCCGGAGATATCGCTTCTACCGCTTCGCAAGCATCGAAATATTCTAAACCCGTTCCCGGTAGAACCTTTCGATACTTGTTTTCATCAAGATCTTGGTTGCTTTTAAGTTTTACATCAGACATACATCCACCATTATCTGTTAAATTCTATTCGTTGGTTCTCGAGGCCTTATCACATGAAGAGAAAAGTCAGCTCGAGATATAAGTCGACTCGATATAGAGGACTAACGTAAATGGATTGGTAGCCAGTCTTGATGCTCTGGCCCAGTGTAGTCTGCGCTTGGGCGAATGATGCGATTGTTTTCTCTTTGTTCGAACACATGCGCCGTCCAACCTGTAAGGCGGCTCATCACAAAGATCGGAGTAAACAATTTGGTTGGGATGTCCATGAAGTGATATGCCGATGCATGGAAGAAGTCAGCATTACAGAACAAGCCTTTCTCGCGCTTCATAACCGCTTCAACACGTTCTGAAACGGCGTAAAGCTGTTTATCACCGACCTCTTGAGCTAGCTCTTTTGACCAACGCTTGATTAGAGCATTTCGTGGGTCGCTTTCACGATAAATGGCATGACCGAAGCCCATGATTTTGTCTTTGTTAGCAAGCATCTGCATGATGTTAGTTTCTGCTTCATCAGCGGATTTCCAATCTTGGATCATTTCCATCGCCGCTTCATTCGCACCACCATGCAGCGGGCCTCTTAGTGTGCCAATTGCTGCTGTAACGCACGAATGGATATCCGACAGCGTTGATGCACACACACGAGCGGCAAAAGTAGAGGCATTAAACTCATGTTCCGCATACAGGGTGAGCGAGCAGTGCATTACCTTCTTGTGAAGTTCACTCGGCGCTTTATCCGTTAACATCTTCAAGAAGTAGCCACCCAGACACGCTTCGCTTTGATCTTCAGTGTCAATGCGCACGCCATCATGGCTAAAGCGATACCAGTAACAAATAATCGCAGGGAAAAGCGCGAGCATTCGCTCAGTCGCAGACAGTTGCTCAGAAAAATCTGACTCTTGCTCTAGATTACCTAGCATTGAACAACCCGTTCTCATCACATCCATTGGATGAGCGTCTACAGGGATAAGCTCTAGTGCTGCTTTCAAAGGTTGAGGCAAGCCGCGCAAACCAATCAACAACGTTTTGTAATCGTCTAACTCTTTTTCACTGGGCAAATGACCTCTTAGTAACAGATGCGCCACTTCTTCGAACTGAGCATGATTAGCAAGGTCGGTTATGTCATAGCCACGGTAGGTCAAACCCGTTCCTGACTGGCCTACCGTACATAGCGCCGTGGTTCCCGCACTCTGCCCACGTAGACCAGCACCACCGATTGCAGGTGCGCTAGCTGGTTTGATTTCGGGTTTTTCGCTTTGTTGTTGGTTTTCTGTTGAAGCCTTTTCGACAGCTGCTTTATCACTCAAAGATACAGACATGGTGAACTCCTTTTCTGTGTTAGCCGCCTGCACTCTTTGGTGCTGCCTGTTTATATGTCCGATGATCTTTATGATCGGTACTGGATATGGCGACTAACCATTTCACGTTATTGGATTAAGTTGATTTTTGATTAATTGAAACTGGTTTACCCTTCACTTGAAAACAACTGATCAAGCTTGTTTTCGTAGTCGTGGTAATTAAGGTGTTCGTAAAGCTCCTTACGGGTTTGCATTGAATCCAACAGAGCTTCTTGATTGCCTTCAACTAGCAAGTGCTTGTAAACATTCTCCGCCGCTTTGTTCATCGCACGGAACGCACTCAATGGATAAAGCACCATGTCGACACTTGATTGGGCTAACTCGTTACAGCTGTAGAGTGGTGTTTGGCCAAATTCAGTGATGTTCGCAAGAATAGGCACGTGCTTGCCCGTTGCTGATTTCAGCGCTGCCGAGAACTTCACGTATTGATCGAGTTGATTCATCGCCTCAGGGAAGATCATGTCTGCGCCCGCTTCAACACAAGCTATCGCTCGCTCAATTGCGCTATCAATGCCTTCAACCGCCAATGCATCCGTACGTGCCATAATCACAAAGCTTTCATCGGTTCTAGCATCGGTTGCCGCTTTGACTCTATCGACCATCTCTTGCTGACTTACAATCGCTTTATTTGGTCGATGACCACAGCGTTTCTGGGCCACTTGGTCTTCCATATGGATTGCTGCTGCGCCTGCCTTCTCCATAGCGCGAATCGTACGTGCAATATTGAATGCGCCACCAAATCCCGTATCGATATCCACCAGCAATGGCAGATCACACGCGTTGGTAATACGTTCAACATCTACCAACACATCGTTCAATGTGGTGATACCTAAATCAGGCAAACCGTAAGACGCATTGGCGATACCTCCACCAGACAAATAGATCGCCTGATGCCCCAAGTTCTTTGCCATCATCGCGCAATACGGATTGACCGTGCCGACGATCTGCAATGGGTCGTTGTCTTGCACAGCTTGTCGGAACTTAGCTCCTGCTGATAACTTCATAATGACGCTCCCTGTTAATTGTTTATTTCTAGCTAACCTTTAAGACTTACGGCTTTTGGTTATCGCCAGCGCTGACCCGCTGACAGATACCAGTCGCCAGTTAATCAAGATCTTTGGATTGGATTTGTTGTTCTATAAGCAGTCGACTTCCCGATATGTGTCTTCGCATAAGCATTTCTGCTAGCTCTTCATCACGGTTACGGATCGCTTGTAGAATGTATTTGTGTTCATCTAGCGCCTCTTTTGGACGAGACTGCGCCCTAGGTGATTGATAGCGATACATGCGTAATAAGTGATAAAGCTCGTCACACAACAACGAAATGAGTTTGCTGTTGCGACTCGCTTTGATAATGCGGTAATGGAAATCAAAATCCCCATGTTGATGAAAGTAAGAAGAACCTTCTACTTCATCGATATGCTTTGAATGTGTCGACAATAACCCTTCAAGCCCGACAAGCTCTTCTTGTGTGATATGTCTCGCTGCGAGTCGAGCAGCCATGCCTTCCAAAGCCTCTCGCACCGCGTAAAGCTCTAGCAGTTTTTCTGCCGAAAAAGTAATCACTCGCGCGCCAACATGTGGAATGCGTTCTATTAGGCCAAGCCCTTCAACTCGCATTATCGCTTCACGTAATGGACCTCGACTTACTTCAAAGCGTTTAGCCAATTCAGGTTCCGAAATCTTACTGCCCGGTAGTAATTCACCGCTAACAATCGCCTCAACGAGATACTCAGTGAGATTTTCTGATTTAGTGTTCTCTTTATCGCTAACACGTGTTTTCGTGTTTGCATTTAAGCTGAGATCTTTTATCGCAGTATTCATATTCACGCTGCTCACTTCTATTTGCTGAACCTTAATTGTCAACAATTCCATAACATGAACATAAAATACATGATTGAATTGTCGACAATCAAGCCAATTGTCGACAATTTAGACTAAGGTAGTATTTTTCATAGACGATTAAAACTAATCCAAAAGGACACTACAAACAACTCAACCATCTGTTATTTATCGATTTAATCAGAGTAAGAGTCACTAACCCCCTATCTACCCTAAAATCATTTGAAATCGATATGTCGACAACTTATAGCCGAAACTTGTCAAAAGCAGCCCCCTTCGTATCTATCCACCAGCTCACCGATAAACAGATATAAAAAAGGCGCACTCATGTGCGCCTTTCATTCATCGAACCCGTTCTAACAAGCCAACCTTTAATCAAGCTATCTGACGAGTAACTTCTAGGTATTTGTTGATATCAACGAAATCAATTTGTTCCGGTTTGAGATACTCTTCTGCATAACGCAGGTGAGTACCGCTGGTTAAGAACAATCTAAACAGTTCGATATCGAGATGCTCGTCCAACGCCATTTTGTACATGATGTCGACAGCAACACTGATTGGCTTCGCCTTCTTATAAGGCCTATCCGCAGCAGTTAACGCCTCAAAAATATCGGAGATCACCAGAATACGTTCTGGGATTGAAAGGTCATCACCAGTCAGCTTCCTTGGATATCCCGTACCTTTGAGTGTTTCATGATGCGTCGAAGCATAGCGAGGAACACGGCTTAGCTCTTTCGGGAATGGCAGATTCTCAAGCATCTTAATCGTGCCAAGCATGTGCTCGTTTATCTTGAATCTGTCTTCTGCAGTCAACGTGCCGCGTGCAATACTCAGATTGTAGACTTCGCCTAGGTTATATAAGTGCTCAGGTACATCCATTTTGATTTTATGTTTCGGGTCAAACTCTAACGGCCTATCTCTTCTCACTATATGTTCAGGTTTATCACTTAACAGTGGCTCTGTCGCAGGTAAACTTGCACTCGGTTCTCGGTTCAACGCCTCTATCGGTGATAAACCAAGTTGATCATCAAAGTTACGCGTCCAAGTCGTCTCAGCTATCGCGTGAATACGAGCGACTTTGTCTTCACTCATGAATTCACCACCAACGTTCGATGTCGCGATAAAAGTAAAGTCATCTTGTAGCTGTTGTTTGGTTGTCGCAAACTCATCTGCAATTTGCTGCGTTGATAGCGTACCTTCAAGTTGCTTTCTCAAAGCGGTGATTTCCGCATCACGCCAAAGTACTTCAAATCGAGTTCTCACCTCGTGAATTCGGTTGTAGTTCGCTTCTAGCTTCGTACCTTTATCGACGATGTGTTCGGGTATCGTGATCTTGCCACAATCGTGAAGCCAAGCCGCAATTCTGAATTCACGACGTTCATCATCATTTTTAAACTCAAAATCTTTGAAATGATCGGACTGTGATTTCTCAACTGCATCAGCCAACATCAAGCCGAGTTCTGGTACACGATTACAATGCCCTGCCGTATAAGCGGACTTATCATCGATCGCTTGAGCGATGAGCTTGATAAACGACTCAACAAACGCCTCTTGCATCTGTTCATGTCGTTTAATCTCCATAGCCATATCTTTTACGGCAACAGATAATTCCCACACTTCTTTGATTCGAGTATCAAGAATTGTCACGTTGTCATAATCACGCAGCTTAACCTTATGAGTCTCTTCCTCTAATTGGCGAATTGGATGCACTATCGGCGCACCAAAAGCCCAAGCAATAGGCAGCGTCAAACTCATCAGTAACACCGTTACACCAACAGAGGTTGCTAGACGTTTATTGACTGTACTGAAGACTTCAGATTCGGGAATCAATACCGCAAAATATTCAGAGTAGTGTTCGCCCGTGTCTATTTTCTTTAAATAGAGATGCTTGATCTCGCCATTCAACTCTACCCTTACCATACTGCCTTCAACCGTTGCTTCCTTAGTCAAATCATAAAGTTCAATATAAGGAACCGTCGTATTCGTATTAAAGCCGGTATCATGGAGCCACTTTTTCGCTAAGGTATCAAGTTGTTCATCACTTAACCTGCCGATAGCTTTGTCAATAATTGGAAGCAATTGCTTATGCTTGCTCTGCAACACCAAATGGAATTGATTTGAGTAGTTCTGTTTTAGATCTTCTAGAGCCCCATTTACAACAAGGCCTGGTTGGAAAAACCTATCTAATGCAAACGAGAGTACGGGTTCAGCTTCTAAGAAAGCAAAGTTCTCTTCGCTTTCAATTGAATCAAATGCGGACTCTAGGTTTTCAAACTCAACTAAATCAATATTCGGAAAGTCTTCCCTTAGCTTAGGAATAATTGACCACCCAGATAAAATGGCCACTTTTTTATCCTCAAGCTCGGCATAATTAGTAATAATCTTCGCGTCTTCTCTGGTCACGATAGCAAACGGTAAATCATAGATTGGAGTGGTGTAGAGGCCGCTTATGCCATTATTTTTATAATTTTGCACCGATTGCAGCCCATCTATAGTTCCTTCTTGAAACTTATTAATAAGCTCTCCCCAAGAAAAACCATTCACAAATTCAAACCTGATCCCAGTCATACCACCAATCATTTTGAGAAGGTCTATCGCATAGCCGTCTGGTCTTCCCGCCACTGAAAAGTCCATCGGCCCCCAATCATTTTGATTAGACACTAAAAGCGGAGGAGTATCATTAACCAAGGCTTTTTGCTCAGATGATAGCATCAGTTTTGATACATCAAACTCCGATTCCTGATTATTAACCTTGAGGTTAGACGCAATAATGTTACCCGATTTCGAATATAAGAAAGACTCAACCTTACTATCTTCTGCTAATCCAAGCGCCGTACCTGATAATTTGTTAGCCAAAGAAGACAGCACAATATCAATACCAATCACATGTTGAATTTCAGATTCGATTTTCGACTCAAACGCTAAAGAATAAGTTTGTCCGGTAATTTGTAAATGCTGAAAAAGATATGGCTTAGTTTTTTCGACCGACAGAACATTGGCAGCAACATACCAAGGCCTGGTCGTTGGAAAGTAGTTGCTCTGCTCCGTAGTTGAGCTTCTGAGGGAAAACTCTTGGTCAAAGTATTTCGTTGTCCGGACTCGCTCCTGCCCTATATTTTGAATCTCAACCACAACCCAACGATCCGTTTGTTGTGCTCCTATTTTTTCTCTAACGACAGGGGCAGATTCTAGGTTAATAATTTGGAAGAAATTTTCATCGGATGAGCCAATGTAAATACTATAAAAGAGAGGGTTATCTTTAATGGCTTCAGAAAGAATACTACGCGACTCTTCTTTCGATATTTTGTTACTGATAGATAGTTTCACTGTAGCAAGTAAACGCGCGGTGTTGGCTGCGTCAGAGTCAATCGCGCCGATATAATCACTCAGGTCATGAGATACCATCGTCAACTTTGACAGAGTATTCTCCGTCGCCATTTTTTTACTGAAGTAGTATTGAAGAGAGACCGCAACCACAGCCGTTAGCACAGTCGCGAGTATGAACATTGTTCCAACGGTAAAGCGTAACGAAATTTTTTTTAATGCCATTATTTCATCCTTGAATAATCGCCAACTCCAAAGTTAACAGCCTAGCGCAATCAATACCGCTTAAGTTGCATATCAACTATAGTAACTCATTATTCCACATCTAAAATCTAACACCTCTATACACCTGACTCTTTTGCAGAAATAGTTATCGTAGTCACATCTAACAATATAGACCAACAACCAATGCACTCGAGTAGAAAACGCTAGTTAAATCCAACCTTTGTCAATGAATTCAATCATTCTGAGACAATAACTACGATTTTAGAATCCAGATATCATTCAACAGTAAATGGACAAAAACACGTTACCGTGAACTTTATGAACAATATTAATCCAATGTTCTTTATTCTCAATATCGCCGCATTACAGACATTTCATTAACACACCGTTAACTTTAGCTTCATCTGCTAAGCAATATCCTACTCATCTGTTTAGTAGCTGGAAATAAAACATAAGTTTCTCTCCATTGAAGAGATCCCCTACATAAGGAACGTGAACCATGTTCAAGGCACTGAAACCTACTCTTGCGGCTTCTATCATCGCAGCAACCTTTTCTTTCAACACTTTTGCTGCTGACGTAGAAAAAATCCACTTCCTAATCCCTGGCGGCGCTGGTGGCGGTTGGGATATGACGGCTCGTGGTACGGGTGATGTATTGGTGAAATCAGACATCGTAGAAAATGTCTCTTTCCAAAACCTGTCTGGTGGCGGTGGCGGTAAAGCGATTGCTCACCTAATCGAAACAGCACAACGCCAAGAAGACACGCTAATGGTGAACTCAACGCCTATCGTTGTTCGTTCACTAACAGGTATCTTCCCTCAATCTTTCCGTGACCTAACTCCGGTAGCAGCAACCATTGCCGATTACGGCGCAATCGTCGCTCCTGCGGATTCTAAGTACGACACTTGGGAAGACGTCGTTAAAGAGTTCGAAACCAACCCACGTAAAGTGAAGATTGCTGGCGGTTCAGCTCGTGGCAGCATGGACCACCTTGTAGTAGCGGCAGCGTTCAAAGGCGAAGGTTTTGATGCGAAGAAAGTACGTTACATTGCCTACGATGCTGGCGGTAAAGCGATGGCGGCACTGCTTTCTGGCGAAACACAGCTGCTTTCAACGGGCCTTGGTGAAGTACTAGAGATGTCTAAATCTGGCCAAGTAAAAGTGCTTGCTGTGACGGCTCCAAAGCGTCTTGACGCCGCGCCTAACATCCCTACACTGACTGAATACGGCAACGAGACAGTATTTGCTAACTGGCGTGGTTTCTTTGCGGCACCGGGTACAAGCCAAGCAAAAATCGACGAGTGGAACGAAGCTCTTGGCAAAATGTACAAAACCGATGAGTGGCAAGTGGTTCGTGACCGTAACGGTTGGATCGACAACTACAAAGCTGACAAAGATTTTTACGCCTTCCTAGAAGACCAAGAAAAACAGATGGGCGATCTAATGCGTGAGCTTGGTTTCTTGAAGTAACCAACAACCATAGAGGGCTTATGTGCCCTCTTACTCTTTCCTGTTTCGCCGTGCATGAGTTAACTTCAAACTCCTTTGTTTATTCGTAGACGTATTACTAACGCTTGCCGATTCGTTGTAAACGCAAGTGGCTGATAAACCAGTACCGTAATTCGCTTACCTTTGGTTAGTGATCCCAGACATTTCATTGACTCGCTCATGTACGGCTTTTTTACTTTTTATACCACCCCAAATGGAGTTGGATATGTCGGACTTACCAACCAAATTTCTGAGTAAGGAATCTTTGCTTTCGAAGGATCGCATCGGAGCCATGCTCTTTATGCTTGCATGTTTATGCTATGGCTACCAAACCACGCTGATTCCTTTGTTCCCCGGTGACGAGTACGAACCCTTCACAGCAAGAACCTTACCTATCCTGCTAACGTTTATCGGCGTTGGCCTTTCGTTGATCCTGCTTATAACCGGACAGCCGGATAAAAAAGTTACATGCGACACTACGCCGCTGAACTGGAAACTGCTTATTGGCTTCTTGGTGTTAATGGCTCTGTACG
Source organism: Vibrio sp. 10N.261.55.C5 (assembly GCF_041470505.1). Classification (NCBI taxonomy): domain Bacteria; kingdom Pseudomonadati; phylum Pseudomonadota; class Gammaproteobacteria; order Vibrionales; family Vibrionaceae; genus Vibrio; species Vibrio sp. 10N.261.55.C5. The sequence continues at coordinate 36,490 of NZ_JBFRMS010000067.1, read as the reverse complement.
GTGTTGGACTGACTTATCTTGGCTTTGTTTTAGCAACCAGCTTCTTCTTACTTGCAGGCTTTTACCTACTGGGTGAGCGCCGCAAAGCTGTCTTATTTGGCGCGTCGTTTCCTTTCGTTATCGTGTTCTTTCTTTTATTAACTCAAGGCTTAGATATCTACCTAGAGCCTGGTTTAATCTTCACTCTTTGGTAGGGATAACATTATGTTAGACGGAATTTTACAAGGACTTTCTACCGCCGTGATGCCAATGAACATCATGATGGTAATTGTTGGCTGTTTTGTTGGTACCTTTATTGGAATGCTACCGGGACTCGGTCCAATTTCAGCAATCGCGTTGATGATCCCGATTACATACGGCCTAGATCCTTCTTCTGGCCTAATCTTGATGGCTGGTGTGTACTACGGCGCTGTATTTGGTGGCTCGACGTCATCCATCTTAATCAATGCTCCGGGTTGTTCTTCAACGGTAGTAACCGCGTTTGACGGCTACCCGATGGCTCAAAAAGGCCAAGCAGGTAAAGCACTTGCTCTCGCGGCTTACTCTTCTTTCACAGGCGGTACGCTTTCAGCAATCATGCTTTTGATTGCCGCACCGGCTCTAGCAAGCGTGTCATTGAGCTTCCAGTCTTCAGACTACTTCGCATTGATGTTGTTAGGTTTATCGGCAGTAGCGGCGTTTGCGGGCCCAGGTCAGGTAATCAAGGCATGGATGATGACCATTCTTGGTTTGATGCTATCTACTGTTGGTATCGACAAAGGGGTTGGTGTTGAACGTTTCACATTTGGTCTAACAGACCTGATGGATGGCTTTAGTTTCCTACTCCTTGCTATGGCAACCTTCGCTTTAGGTGAGACTTTAATGGGTATTTTGAAACCGGAGAAAGACACTAGCGGCGAAGAAAGCCAAAAGATGGCTGATATTGGTAGCATGAAAATTACCAAAGAAGAGTTCAAAGAAGTGGCGCCAGTTTCGATTCGCTCCTCTATTCTAGGTTTCTTTACGGGTGTTTTACCGGGCGCAGGTGCAACTATTGCGGCATTTCTAAGCTACGGTATGGAACGTAGCCTTGCGCCAAAAGACAAACAGAAAGAGTTTGGTAAAGGCAGTATTCGTGGTCTTGTTGCTCCTGAATCAGCAAACAACGCAGCTTCAAGTGGTTCATTCGTTCCGCTACTGACGCTTGGTATTCCCGGCTCTGGTACTACCGCAATCATGCTTGGCGCCCTAATCGCTTACGGTATTCAGCCGGGTCCTCGCTTGTTTGTTGAACACCCAGATGTATTTTGGTCAGTAATTATCTCGATGTACTTTGGCAACATCGTGCTGGTTATCTTAAACCTACCGTTGATCCCATATATCTCTAAACTGCTAGCGGTACCAAGAACGGTACTACTGCCAATGATCATTTTCTTCTCAATCACAGGCGTGTACTTGGTGTCATTCAACACGATGGACGTATTTGTGATGCTACTGGTAGCGATGGCTGCGATAGCATTAAGGCTAGCCAACTTCCCATTGGCACCATTACTGTTAGGCTTCATATTGGGCGGCTTGATGGAAGAGAACTTAAGACGAGCATTGATGATCAGCGATGGTGAGTTGAACTTCTTATGGGAACGCCCTATTACGATGACCTTCACTATTCTGGCGGTATTGGTGCTGTCTAGCCCGATTCTAGTGAAACTATTTAAGAGTTTTAGAGCGAAGCCAGTAGAAGTGTAAAGCTTTATCGAATCAACTAAACCTCAACGAAAGGAGCCATTGGCTCCTTTTTTCATTTAAAGCCTCAATTAAAACCAGCGGTTAAAGATGGTAGCAAACTCACAAACCTATCTTTACAACACACATGGCGCTGATATTCATAACAAATTCAAGTAAGGTAACCAGTTAGTTAACGTATTGGATTCTAAAACTATGGATTGGTTGATTCTATTCTTATCAGGGGTGGTTGGCGGTGTGCTTAACTCCATTGCGGGTGGCGGCAGCTTCATCACTTTCCCTGCTTTGTTATTTGCTGGCGTTCCACCAATAGCAGCCAACGCGACCAACACCTTTGCTTCATGCGCTGGTTACATCAGTGGTGCTTACGCACTGCGCCACGAAATTCAATCTGGTACCAAACAACTCAAGCTCGTTGTTGGGCTATGCGTAATTGGCGGCGGCATTGGTGCATTTTTACTACTACACACGCCAGAAGCGCTATTTACCCAATCCGTACCTTGGTTATTACTGTTCGCCGCTCTGCTTTTTACCTTTGGTGGCACTCTCAACAAATGGCTAAAGAAAGTAACCGCTAAACATAAGCACGCCACCAGCGCAGGGGCGTTCTTTTCCGCTGTATTGCTTTTGATCGTGTGTGTTTATGGTGGTTATTTTAATGCAGGCTTAGGCATTGTGACATTGAGCTACTTGGCGCTGGCTGGTTACACCAACATCAACGTGATGAATGGCATCAAACTGCTCGTGTCCGCGTGTGCTTCCCTCGCAGCGATCGTATTTTTTATCGTCAATGGTTCGATTGATTGGCCGTCTGGCATGGCTGTATTATTGGGTACATTGGTTGGTGGTTATTATTCAGCAAAAATCTCTCGCCGCATCCCTCAACACTATGTTCGAACCACAGTGATCATCGCGAGCTTTTTGATCACCGCTTACTTTTTCTATGCTAATTAGACGTTCGGTTTAATAAGACTTGCAACTGAAAAGATAAAGCCAAAAGACTCCACCCTGCTCATACCGATTTGGCTATTTTATTACTTATAAAATAGCCAAGCCAAAATGTGTGAGACGAGTCCTTCAATTAGCAAATTTGATAACAATTTAGACTGTTTTTTAGCCTTTATTTTGCCAAAGGTAGGATAATTCTCCTGTCGAAAGTGAGACTTCATTAGGAGGCGTTATGAACACTAAACTCGGTCATGTCATGTCATCAAGTCGACTCATTTGCTTTGTCGCTTTTCTTGCTGCCACATTCGCGTGGATCCTAAAAATGCCCGCTCTGTTTTCTGTGTCAGCGCTATTCTTACTTATCAGTGCAATCGTTTATGTCACCGATCTTTGGAAGAATCAAAGAAAGAACCGCGAAGCTTAGCCATTTACGGTTTAAATCGAACGAATTAAAAAAGGAGCTCATAGGCTCCTTTTGTGTTTTTCGCTTATCTAATTAGCCGTGCTAATCGCCGACGCCTTATTTAGCGACGGTTCTTTCTAGCGACGTCTTCTTGTTAACGACGGAAATTACGACCGTTACCGCCACGGCGCTCTTTAAATGCAGACGCAGCTTTAGCTTGAGAAGCGTGGATAGACTCAACCGTTAGTTCCATTGGCTCACGAGGCTCTAGCCCATGGCGGAATGTACGTGAACGCGGAGGCATCTGGTATTCGATGTCCGATGCTTTAGGCATGCGCTTGAAACGGTAAAGGTAGAAGTTTTCAACCTTCTCACGAGCCCATTCGGTTTTCTTCAGGTATTTAACTGCGCTTGCCACTGTAGGCTTAGTGTTAAAGCAGTTCATACGCATTGCCGCATCTAAAATTTCCCAACCATAATGATCCACTAATTCAGTGATCATGGTTTCAAGCTTTAAGCCGTGTAGCGGGTTATTTTGTTGCAGTTCGATTCTTTCTTCTTCAGTCATAACATTACCTTTTTCAAGGCAACTAAAGGCCTTGAATTTACTCTAGAACACCGTCATCACTGACCATTTCTAGCTCAATCATTTGGGCATTATTTCCATTGCCCTTGTTTATGTCTTTATGATGGCATAAAGCATGTGCGTTATCCTATTTATCTTTTCATTTAATTTTAAAATGGTTATTTAACGTCCAGATCATCATTAACAGCACTTTAGTTAAGCAATAGCGCATACGCTATTAACTGGCAGACGTATTCGATGCGTTAATGAGTAAAAGAGCCTATAAACACGCTTGGTCACTGAATGAGGTGATGGCCTATATAGAAGCAAACACTGGTTCAATGTTTGACCCAGAGTGGGTTGAAGCGCCTAAACAAAACCTAGACAGCTTTATGGCCACTCGAGATCAATACAACGACGATGTACAACCACATATCATGACCGCCTAAGCGATAATTAGTTGTGTGTTTGAAGTGACCATCTAAAAATACGCAAACTAACAAAAAAGGATGCCAGTTGGCATCCTTTTGTTTTCTAGTTTACAGCTAATAAGAACAACAAGGTTCTTAACTGATTCTAACTAACGATTATACGTCGTAAGTTGTAGAAGCAGTATCGCCGCCTTTACCAGTCCAGTTTGTGTGGAAGAATTCACCACGTGGACGGTCAGTACGCTCGTAAGTGTGAGCACCGAAGTAGTCACGTTGAGCTTGAAGCAGGTTCGCTGGTAGACGTGCAGTTGTGTAACCGTCTAGGAAAGATAGCGCAGAAATCGTACATGGCATTGGGATACCAGACTCTAGAGATTTCGCTGCTACTTTACGCCATGCCACTAGGCTGCCTTGTAGGATGTTTTTGAAGTACTCGTCAGAACCTAGGAACGCGATGTCTGGGTTTGCTTCATACGCATCACGTATGTTGCCTAGGAATGCAGAACGGATGATACAACCACCACGCCACATTAGCGCTACGTTACCGTAGTTTAGGTCCCAGCCGTTTTCGTTCGACGCTTCACGCATTAGCATGAAACCTTGAGCGTAAGAGATGATCTTAGAAGCCAGTAGAGCTTGACGTAGTGCATCAACCCACTCTTGCTTGTCGCCTTCAACTGGAGTGATTGTCTTCTCAAACAAAGCTTCAGCTTCAACACGTTGGTCTTTAAGAGCAGACAGGCAACGAGAGAATACAGACTCAGAGATCAGTGTTAGTGGGATACCTAGGTCTAGTGCGTTGATACCAGTCCACTTACCCGTACCTTTTTGGCCTGCAGTGTCTAGGATCTTCTCAACTAGCGCTTCACCGTCTTCATCTTTGTAGCCAAGGATGTCAGCAGTGATTTCAACTAGGTAGCTGTCTAGCTCAGTCTTGTTCCAGTCAGCGAATACTGCTTGCATCTCGTCAGCAGACATACCTAGGCCATCTGTCATGAACTGGTATGCTTCAGTGATAAGCTGCATGTCACCGTATTCGATGCCGTTGTGTACCATCTTAACGAAGTGACCAGCACCGTCGTTACCAACCCAGTCACAGCAAGGCTCACCAGCGTCAGTTTTTGCCGAGATACCTTGGAAGATTGGCTTAACCGCTTCCCAAGCTTCAGCCGCACCACCTGGCATGATTGAAGGACCGAAACGAGCACCTTCTTCACCACCAGATACACCAGTACCGATGAAGTGGATGCCTTTCTCACGACAATGCACTACACGACGGTTAGTGTCTGGGTAGTTAGTGTTACCACCATCAATGATGATGTCGCCTTCGTCTAGAAGTGGGATTAGGTTTTCGATGAACGTGTCTACAACGTCACCAGCACGAACCATAAGCATCACTTTACGTGGCGCTTCTAGCTTCTCAACTAGCTCTTCTAGAGAGTAAGCACCAACAATGTTAGTACCTTTAGCTGGGCCTTCTAGGAACTCGTCTACTTTAGCAGCAGTACGGTTATGAGCCACAACTTTGAAGCCGTGGTCGTTCATGTTTAGGATAAGGTTCTGACCCATTACTGCTAGGCCAATTACACCGATATCACCTTTCATTATTTTATCTCCTTGCGGCTATTCGCACTTATGCGATAGCACTTGCTGCATTTGAATCTAAGAACCACTCTGTTTCGCCAGTTTTAGACTGGATTTTCGCTGCCGGGTAAGGCAGTTCTGAAGCAGGAGTTGTATGAATTTCTTTAACGATCTCAACTTTACCTGCACCCAGTACTAGGTAGCTGATTCGTTTTGCTGCTTCTAAAACTTTCGCTGTTTTAGAAACACGGATTTGACCAGACTCAGGGTGAGAAGCTAATACAGATAGGTTCTCATCTTGGTAGTTGGTTGCACCTGGGAATAGTGAAGCTGTGTGGCCGTCTGCGCCAACACCAAGCAGAATCCAATCGAATACAGGCGTGCCGTTTTCTGTTGGGATTACGTCTGCCATCTCTTTTGCGAAACGCTCTGCTTCTGCTTTTGGTTCATCTTCACCACGGATGCGGTGGATGTTTTCAGCAGGAAGGTTTACTTGAGTAAACTCTTTTAGTTTTGAAAATAAGAGCGCGTTTGCTTCACCGAAATTGCTTTCAGCGTCGTCTGGTACAACGCAACGTTCGTCGCCCCACCAGAAGTGAAGGTTATTCCATTGAATACCTTCCGCGTATGGCGCCTGTGCTAAAAGTTTGAAAAGCATTTTTGGCGTGCTGCCACCAGACAGTGAAATGTGAACAGGTTTGCCCTGCTCGCTGTATGCTTTCATTTCATTTGCTAGGTTTTCAACAACCAGTTCAGGCGTTGCAAAGATCTTGTGATTGATCATAGTTCGCAGTAATCCGTGTCTGTTAAGTTTTTGCATGGGAAACGCCATGCGCGGCCATCACGTTGCAGAAGTTCATCTGCTTCCTGTGGGCCCCAAGTACCACAAGCATAGCCAAACAGTGCTTGAGGATCTTGCTTGAAGTCTAAGATTGGTTGAACGTACTTCCAACATGCTTCTACCGCATCGGTACGTGCAAACAGAGTCGCATCACCGTTCAGTGCATCAAGAAGAAGACGCTCATAAGCCGTCAGCATCTGAGTTTCAGGCAAGTCAGAGTAAGAGAAGTTCATTTTCACTTCTTTTGCTTTGAAGCCTGCGCCTGGCTCTTTCAAACCAAAGCTCATCTGAATACCTTCATCCGGTTGGATGCGGATAATCAGCTTGTTCTCTGGTGCATCTTGACCAAATACTGGGTGTGGCGTGTTCTTAAAGTGAATCACGATTTCAGTCACACGTGTTGGTAAGCGTTTACCTGTACGTACGTAGAAAGGAACACCATTCCAACGCCAGTTATTGATGTGAGCTTTCAAGCCGATGTAAGTCTCGGTACGAGAATCATCCGCTACACCATGCTCTTCACGGTAACCTAGTAGGTGCTGACCACGAACATCTGATGCTGTGTACTGACCTAATACTAAGTCTTTACGCAGATCATCTTCTTCTAATGGTTTCAGACACTGAAGCACTTTAACCACTTCATCACGAATAGAATCAGCGTTAATTTGTGCAGGCGGCTCCATACCTACCATCGCTAGCACTTGCAGCAGGTGGTTTTGGAACATGTCGCGAACTGCGCCAGAACCGTCGTAGTATCCGCCACGCTCTTCAACGCCAAGGAACTCAGCACCTGTGATTTCAACGTATTCAATGAAGTTACGGTTCCACAGTGGTTCAAACATCGCGTTTGAGAAACGAAGCACTAGAAGGTTTTGAACCGTCTCTTTACCAAGGTAATGGTCGATACGGTAGATCTGGTGTTCTTGGAAGTGATGATGGATCTCTTCATCCAACGCTTGAGCTGATGCTAAGTCGTAACCAAATGGTTTTTCGATGATCAGACGACGCCAGCCGTTCGATTCATCGTTAAGGCCATGCGCAGCAAGGTTTGCTGGAATCACACCGTATAGGCTTGGCGGGGTTGCCAAGTAGAACAATGTGTTATGGTTTTCGAATTGGTAGTCTTGCTCAAGCTTGTCTAGACGTTGTGCTAAACGAGCATAGTCGTCTACATCTGAAGTATTGATCGCTTGGTAATGCAGATGTTCAATAAATGCATTCAGCGTCTCTGGTTCAGTTTTTTCCATTTCCTGAAGAGACTTCTTCAGCTTCTCACGGTAAGACTCATCGCTGTACTCAGTACGGCTCACTCCAAGAATCGCAAAGGATTCTGGTAGTTGATTGCTAGCATACAGGTGGTATAGAGCAGGAATTAACTTGCGGTAAGTTAGATCTCCCGACGCACCAAAAATAACGATGCTGCTGTTTTCAGGTATTACCATCATCTTTCCTATAAAAACAAGGTTTTTAGTATTCGCCAAAGGTATCAGCGACATACGAAAATAGATAATAGGTCTTAACTATTACATCAATAGTAAGCGCCTATTAAATTTGAGAATGCGTTTGGTAAACGAGGGTGAAAGCTATCACCTCTATTCGGGACAGTATTGTCTATGACTATTTGATTTACATCAACCACTGTGAAAGCAATCGATTAAATATTGACTCATTTCGAACAAATTCTAATCGATAGTTCCGTTCATTTGACCCGAGGGAGAAGCAAATCGGCATTCTCAAACAGTGTAGTCAAGAAAGAACGGTATCTGGTCGGTGGAGTGAGCAATAGGAAAGGGAGAAAAAGGTAAAACCAGCTTATTCAACTGGCTTTATATTTATTTTGATGGTGTCGTGTTTATCTTTGCGCTTTGTTGTAGCAGCGCTCCGGGCGACCTACGGTACCGTAATTTAAGTCTGCGACTAACTCACCAGTGGTAATCAAAAATTCTAAATAGCGTCTGGCGGTGGTTCGGCTAGCACCAATTCGTTCTCCGGCTTCATCGGCGGTAATATTAACGGCATCAGCTTGCTGAAAAATGGCTCTGATCTTATCCAACGTTACGCCATCAATTCCTTTGGGCAAGGTTGATACTTTTCCTGAGTCCGCTTTGGCATTGGCTTGCAGCATCTTATCAACCAAACCTTGGTTCAAATCAGACACGCTTTCGAACTCTTGTAACTGTGACTGATACTTTTTCAGTGCTGCTTCCAAACGAGGAAACATTACTGGTTTCAATAGATAATCGACCACCCCACCACGCATTGCTTGCTGCAGCGTATCGACATCCCGAGCAGCAGTAATCAAGATAACGTCGCAGCCTTGATTGCTCCCTCTTACGTGATTAAGAATATCGAGCCCACACCCGTCCGGCAGATACACATCCAATAACACCAAATCAGGTTTTAAGATGTCCAGTTGCATGAGCGCTTCAGACTGTGTGGTGGCAATGCCGACCACGTCAAAGCCACCCATCTGTTCTAAATAACGATGGTGTAGCTCTGCAATCGCAATATCATCTTCAATGACCATGACTCTCGTGATTGCGTTCATTTATGTTCTTCCTTTAACCATGCTTTTTCCGTCACGATGATCTTCGCAAGATCGTTTCGTGCTTAATTATTGTTCTTCTTTTGGCAGATAAACCGTCATTCGCGTGCCAAAATCGTGGTTGTCGACCATTTCAAGCTGCCCTTGATATCGGTCTGCCAGCTGCTTTATCAGATACAAACCCACACCACGATTTTGCTTCGCTTTGCTCGATACGCCTTTTTCGGTAAGTGCTTTGGTCGCCAACTCTTTCGGCAAACCGCACCCTTTGTCTTCTACTTCTACGATAATTTCATTACCAAAATCACTGATTGAAACTTCAATAACCCGACGCGCTGGCGCAATTTGACCCTCTTGCTTAATCGCCGTCATGGTGGCGTCAAAGGCGTTATCAATCAGGTTGCCAAGAATTGTGACAACGTCATCCGCGTTTAACCAGCTAGGCAGAGCTTCAAGCCTTGATCCCTCTTCCACTTTAAGCTCTAACCCAATCTCTCGAGCTCGCTCTGTTTTGCCTAAAAGCATGCCTGCAATAAGAGGGTCTTTCACCGTCTCTCTTAAGAACTCAATTAAGCTCTGGTAATGAGCGGTTTCTTGACCAATCAATTGTTGAACAGAGTCCAGCTCGCCCATCTGAATCAAGCCACTGATGGTGTTGAGCTTGTTTTGATGCTCGTGGGTTTGTGAACGCAATAGATCAGCATACTCTTTGGTTTGTGAGAGCTGGTCTGTTAAATCGTTGATTTCATCTCGTAATCGGAAACTCGATACCGCCCCGACCACCTCACCTGCCACTATAATCGGGCTTCGGTTAGCAATGATTCGCTTATTGTTTAAATACAACTCAACATCGTGGTCGGTGTCGCCGGTTGATAGCAGTTGTTCTAAATCACTGCCTGGCAATACATCAGAAAGGCGCTGTTGATTGAGTGCTTTATCCCTGTCTATCGATAAAATATCGCAGGCACTCTTATTAATTGAACGTAAAATGCCGTGCTTATCGATGCTCAGAATGCCCTCTTTCACGGTACTCATGGTTACATCTAGCTCAACATACAACCGGCCTATCTCTTCAGGCTCAAAGCCCAAAATAGCGCGTTGAAAACGGCGAGATACATAACTCGAAATCAAAGCGTTGACCGCAACCACCAGCAACGCCATCACAATCAAAAAGGCTAAGTAAGGTTCGATTCGATCTTGCAACGAATCCAATAAGTAACCAACTGACACCACACCAATAACGGTACCTTGGGTGTCTTTTACCGCGGATTTACCACGAACTGAAAAACCCAGCGATCCTTTGGCTGTCGACACATAAGACTCGCCCAATACCAATGCTTTTTGGTTATCGCCACCACGCATGGGTTTGCCGAGCCTGTCATCGTAAGGGTGAATCAGGCGGATACCTTTATCATCTCCAACAACGATAAACGCCGCGCCAATGAGCTGAGTAAGGTTACGAAATTTAACTTGGGTTTTTTCAGACAAAACGTAGGGAACGCCATCAGGGTCCAACGTTCCATTTTCTTGAATAATGCTGGTGACAAGTGGCGATTCAGATAGAAATTCAGCAACACCTAACGCTTTCAAACCCATCTCTTGTTCTTGAGATTGTTTGATGTAGTAAAAACCAGCCGCTGCAAGAATCAAAAGTTCAACGAGGCCAGTGACCGTCATGATAATCAGTAACCTTTTACGGAAACTGATACTGCTCCATTTCATATTCCACCGTCCCTAGTGTTAGACGATCAATGTTAACACCAAGTTAATCGCATGACCTTTCTAGGGACGTGAATTTGTGACTGCTACTCAACTAAATAATTGAGCAGATTGTTAATTGAGCAGATTGTTAATTGATAATCCTTTACGTTGTTCATCTCGATTAATCGTTCATTTTTAGGACTGATTAGCTTAAAAACCAAAATAAACGAATAAATATTGAGCTAGATCACTAAGCTTTTAGGTGTTTTTTAGGTTGTTTAAAATAAATACAATTATAATGGTTGCATATGAAGAAGTTTATTGTTGCTAAGCCATAGGTCATGATTTTCAGACCGCGCTTTGAATCGAAACTTCGATTAACAAAATAGCAACAACCCTTCGCTCGCTGGACGTATCTATAACTAAAAGTTGCACGCTCGCCGTTACGAATGATGAACAAACGGATTAAGTATTCTCCCCTATTCATCCATCGCTATTTCAAACTCGGCTAGCCAGACAACGAAGAGGTGACTGATAAAAGCATCACCCAATAATAAAACATTGATGAGCAGGAAGTATCGATCAGTGGCAACGTCCAATAGAAACAGGATAACAAACATAACGTATAAACATTGTTGAAAAGGAAACAAGGCAATGAAACGCGATAACTTTGGAATTTGTCTTACTAAGACTATGCTGTTCAAACACTTACAATCGACTTTTACTCACGTAAGAGCCTATGAGAAAGATGGTACCTCCCCTCTCGATCTCAAGGTATTGTTAGCATTCCCGCAAATGTCAGGTAGAGATTTATTACAAACAATGCAAGGTTCAAGACAATTGGTATGGCGCGCCGATCACCATTGTCCTAGCTTTAAATAAGCCACTTCATTTTGTAAAAACACTTCTATACTGAACTTAAAGAGCATGCTTATGCGTGCTTTTTAAGTTTCATTTATCTTTGATATTCACGTCACTCAATCTTATTTACACTTGATTAACGAGTTATGAGAATTTCTATTCATATGAGACAATCTATTCAAGACAAATGACTATCGCCCTGTTAACATTAGAGTTAATACTCTAATTGGTATTTAATGCAGATGACCAAACCAAAATTCCGATACCTTGCGATCGCCAGTATGCTTCTCGGCACTATGGCTTCGCCAGGCTATGCAGCTCCGCTCACTTTTTCTGAAGCGTGGCAAATTCTCCAAGAGAACAACAACTCTCTTGCGGCTCAACAAGCCAACGTTGAACGTTATCAACACCTTCAGAACTCAACAAGTAGCCTCAATCTTCCTTCTATTACCTTAGGGGCTAACTACACGCACCTTGATAGTGATGTGACGATTAATGGTGAACAGTTTTCAGATAGCTTGAGTGGAGTAAACCCTGCTATATCCGCGATTTTGCGCCCTCTAGTTGGTGGCGTTACCTCAACGATTACCGAACAAGACATCTTTAGCTCTTCCATTCGTGCTGTGTGGCCTATCTTCACTGGTGGTCGAATAACCGCTGCGCAAAATGCGGCTGAAGGTAAAAGCGAAGAAGCGCAAAGCCAACTGTTGATGGAGAAACAAGCTCGCTACGAAGACTTAAGTAAGTATTACTTCTCGGTGATCTTAGCGGAAGACGTGGTGAGAACGCGTCAAGCCGTTGAAGCAGGCTTAACTCAGCATCGTGATTTCGCCATCAAGCTTGAACAGCAAGGACAAATCGCCCGAGTAGAGCGCCTACAAGCCGATGCTTCTTTAGATAAAGCGATTGTAGAGCGCACGAAAGCTCAGAACGATCTTAAAATTGCGCAATTGGCGTTGACCCAAATCCTTGGTCAAAATGAAAGTGTAGAACCCTCTGAACAACTGTTTATCAATAAGAACCTGCCTCATATGGACGTGTTCATTGACCAGACACTCATGACCTACCCCGGCCTTAAGATTCTTGATGCAAAAGAGAAACAAGCAAGCAGCTTAATTAAAGCCGAGAAAGGTAAATACTACCCAGAGGTTTACCTTTATGGTGATTACAGCCTGTATGAAGATGACTCTCTAGCCAGTGAAATGAAACCCGATTGGTTGGTTGGCATTGGTGTGAATGTGCCACTGCTTGATACCTCTGGCCGTTCCGACAAAGTCGCTGCGGCTCACAGTGCCGTATCACAGGTTCAATTCCTTAAGTCACAAGCTAAGCAAGACTTAACCGTGTTGGTACAAAAGACTTACCTTGAAGCAAACCAAGCCATTGAAGAGGTTCAAGGCCTAAACTCGAGCTTGTCTTTAGCTCAGGAAAACCTATTACTTCGTAAAAAAGCCTTCACACAAGGGTTATCTAACTCATTAGAAGTGGTTGATGCCGAGCTTTATCTTGCGAGCATTAAAACCCAGCAATCTGCTGCTCGCTTCAAATACCTAATCTCTCTCAACAAGCTGTTAGCGCTAACCAGCGAAATGAATGCTTACTCCAGTTACTTAACCTCCTCTGTTCCGTCTGATTTCGACTCAAAAACAGACACCGTTAGCCAGTCAAAAGGATAATTCATGAAACCTATTAAGCCCCTTCTTCTATCTTTAGTTGGTATCGGCGTTATTGGCTGGGTCGGATACAGTTTCTATCAAGCTTATCAACCTCAGCCGGTTAAGCTTCAAGGTCAAATCGATGTGCAGCAATACAGCATCTCATCGAAAGTACCTGGCAGAATTGATGAAATATTCGTGCGCAAAGGCGATTCGGTTGAAAAAGGCGAATTGATCTTCTCTCTACTAAGCCCTGAGATTGATGCGAAGCTAGAGCAAGCAAAAGCTGGTCAGAAAGCCGCTGGTGCATTAGCACAAGAAGCAGAGAATGGCGCGCGTACTCAACAGATCCAAGCGGCTAAAGACCAATGGTTGAAAGCCAAAGCAGCTGCCGATCTGATGGACAAAACCTACCAACGTGTAAACAACCTTTACAACGATGGTGTGGTTGCCGAGCAGAAGCGTGATGAAGCCAAAACACAGTGGCAAGCGGCGAAGTACACCGAAAGCGCTGCATTCCAAATGTATCAATTAGCGCAAGAAGGTGCGCGTGACGAAACCAAAGTGGCCGCCGCTCAAAAAGCGTTAATGGCAGCGGGTGCGGTAGCGGAAGTTGAAGCTTACGCAAAAGACACACAGATCCACAGCTGGTTTAATGGCGAAGTCTCTCAGGTTCTATTGAGCAGTGGAGAACTTGCACCACAAGGCTTCCCTGTTGTGACTGTTATCGACACCAAGGATGCTTGGGCTGTGCTTAATGTTCGTGAAGACATGCTTAAGCATTTCGAGAAAGGCAGCCAGTTTGAGGCGTACCTACCGGCTCTGGATAAATCATTAACTTTCCAAGTAACTCACATCGCCGTAATGGGTGATTTCGCAACTTGGCGCTCAACAGACGCAGCACAAGGCTTCGATTTACGTACTTTTGAAGTAGAAGCACACCCTGTCGATACGAGCGAAACACTGCGTATGGGCATGAGCCTAGTGGTTGAGCTTTAGGTGACTTATGTCTGCTAACTCTCAATATACTGGATCGCAATCTAGAGGCTCGCAATCAACTGAGCATCATAGAGCGAAGAATACCTTGCTTAGGCAGTGGGCGATTGTCCGCAAAGACAAATGGTTGTTGTCTTGCCTAACTTGGATCCCTTTGCTGCTTGCTGCCAGTATCTGGCTGATTTTTTCACAAGGGATCGCTCGTGACTTACCGGTTGCAGTTGTTGACTTGGAACACAGTCAAATCTCGCAACAGTTCACACGTCTTGTTGATGCGTCACCAACGCTGCAAGTCACTCAGAAATACAGCTCTGCGAGTGATGCGGCAAAAGCGATGATCGAACGCGATATCTATGGTTATGTTGTGATACCAAGGCACTTCGACCGAGACCTTCTGCTCGGCTTGAATCCGCAAGTGTCTTTATTCTATAACAGCCAATTTATCTTAATCGGTAAGCTGGTGAACTCCGCGTTGCTGCAAGCTCAAGGGACTTTTAACGCGCAACTTGAAGTCGTGAAACAACTGTCACACGGTGATACCACGGTGCAATCCGCATTAGGCCAAGCAGTAACGGTACAAAGCCAGATCACGCCGCTGTTTAACAAGAACACCAGTTATGCTCAGTTCTTGGTGTCTGCGGTTATTCCTGCACTGTGGCAGATCATGATTGTGGTGGGCACGATATTGGTTTTGACGGCGAACGTTAGAGCTCGTGGGCTTCACGCTTGGTTATCCAACGCCCCTATGAAGTCACTCGCATCAACATTAACGCCCTACCTTGTCTTGTTTTTGATGTTTGGTATCGCGTTTAGCTTTTGGTTCTATGTGCTCTTAGACTGGCCATTTAACGGCAGCTTTGTGGCATTGACCATTGCCCAACTGCTTACCGTCATCAGCTGTATCATCATGGGTTGTTTGTTTTTCTTCTTAACACTTGATCCTGCAAGGGCGATGAGTTTCGCTGGCGCGTTTACGGCACCAAGTTTTGCGTTCATGGGCATTACCTTTCCAGTAACAGATATGAACACGGCAGCTCAAATTTGGAGAAGCTTATTGCCCGTGAGTCATTACATCGAAGTACAAACGGCGCAGTCTAGTTATGGTGTGAGCGCAGCACAGTCTTTGATCAGCCTCTCCTCAATGTTGTGGTACGCAGTCCCTGCTTTCGTGGTGATGTTGTTGATTAAGAAACACTTGGCGCAATCACCACGATATATATCGTCAAAACAAGCAGAGCAACGAGGAGTAAAACAATGAGCTTTACTCAACTGCTGAAACAAGAACTGTTAGCGGCACTTCGCAACCCTGTTGTATTGCTCACCGTATTCGGCGGCGTGGTATTTTATTCATTCTTATATCCATTGCCTTACGCAAACCAAGTACCTCAACAGCTTAAAGCGTCCGTTGTGAATCTGGATAAGAGCCAAAGCAGCTACCAATTAGAACGTATGGTAGATGCCACCTCTCAGATCGAATTGGTCCGTCGAGACTCCACCATCGCCGATGCGAAACAAGCCGTGCTTAACCAAGAGATTGGCGGATTCCTTGTCATTCCAGAAGATTTCTATAAAGACTTGTTGCTCGGTAAGAGCCCGACACTTTCTTACGCTGGTGATGCTTCTTACTTTTTGGTCTACGGAACCATTGTTGAAGGGCTTGCCAAGGCCGGTGGTACGTTAGCTGCGCAAGTTAAGGTCAGCCATTTGTTAGTCGAAGGTGTGCCTTTAGAATCGGCAGCCAAAGGCTACAGTGCATTCAGCTTGAACCTGAAACCAACGTTTAATAGTCGCATGGGATACATCGATTACGTAGTTCCAGCCGTCTTTGTGTTGATCCTGCAACAAACCTTAGCCATGGCTTCAGGTTTAGTTGGTGCAACCCAAAATGCTCAATCGACATTTGGCTACTGGAGTAAGACCTCTCCAGCGAAATTGATGCTTGCCCGCTGTTGTACCTTAGTCGGCATTTATTACCTGTTGTCGATGTACTATTTCGGCGCTAGCTTTTCGATGTATGGGATAAACCAGCTCGCCTCAACAACACAGATCTTAACCTTACTTCTGCCCTTCTTACTGGCCAGTTGTTTGATCGGGATTTTTATTGGTGAGTTAGTGCCACGAAGAGAGCTAGTCACGGTTGTAGTGTTAATCAGTTCAATGCCACTGATCTTCTCTTCAGGTTTTATCTGGCCAGTTGAAATGATGCCTGAATGGTTAGTTCTGTTATCACAGCTATTCCCAAGCACACCGGCTATCCAAGGCTTCTTAGCACTTAATCAGATGGGTGCATCTTGGCAAGAAGTGGCATCTCAATGGACATTACTCTGGGGACAAGTTTTGTTGTGGGGTTCGTTATTGGCACTTAAGCTCTACCACAAATCCAGCAAAAGCACGGTTGGCAATAGTGATCGAGCCGTTTAGTTTTATGTGCTATCGGAAAGTAGTCATGCTTTCCGCTCATCAAAAAAGCTCTTATAAAGGGCTTTTTTAATATCCTAAGATCCGAATACACTTTCAGCCTTAGAATGTTTATACACCTCGAAAACATATCGAATACTCGAAATCCCCTACGCGCCCTCTATGTCCCTCCAGCCCATCACTCTGAATTCTCCTTCACCCGACTCTATAGCAGCTACTGCATATGCTTTTCTCAGCATAAAAAGCATCGACTTATTCCCAAATGATGACAAAACCCGAACAACTGTAAATTTATTGTAAAAATTTCTTTGTTGGCATTATTTTTATGTATAGGATTATCAGTAGGACTTGGTAGCCCGAATGCCATAGTCTTATTGGTGCACATACCAAAAGGATATCCATACAAAGCAAGATCAGTACTTATATTTATTTCGTTTTTCGACCTAGCTACAGCCGTTTATGTTGCCGTCGAATGAAGTAGATAAACCACTGAGATATACAAATCAAATAGAAAACAAACACAACAGCAACAAACATAATTTATTAAAAAGACAGGGAAAACCATGAAAAACATACGTGAATTATTTTTTGGGTTTATATTATTGTTTAGTTCCAGTGCATTTGCAGAAGAAGGATCATTTAACCGAGCTATCAGCAACTTAAGTCAAAGTGTTGATGGTTTTTTCAACGAATACACAGGTTGGTTCGTTGGGCTGATATTTAAAAGTGTACCGATTGGTGAAGCTAACTTCCCAGTGATTGTTGGCTGGCTGTTGCTCGCTGCGATCATCTTCACTGTTTATTTTGGCTTTGTTCAATTTAAACGTGTCGGCATGGCGATAGACATTATCAAAGGTAAGTATACCGATCCTAACTCTAAAGAGGACGGCGAGGTTTCTCACTTTCAAGCGTTAACAACGGCGCTTTCTGGTACTGTCGGGCTTGGTAACATTGCCGGTGTAGGTGCTGCACTTGCGATTGGTGGCCCTGGCGCGACATTCTGGATGATCTTGTGTGGCCTTCTGGGTATGGCTTCTAAGTTCTGTGAGTGTACCTTAGGTGTGAAATACCGAACTATCCTACCTTCAGGTGTTGTTTCGGGTGGTCCAATGTACTACCTAAGCCAAGGCCTGGGTGAAAGAGGTTTAGGTGGACTAGGTAAAGTGCTCGCTATTGGTTTCGCATTAATGTGTATTTTAGGCGCATTGGGCGGCGGTAACATGTTCCAAGCTAACCAAGCACACGCCATGTTAACTTACGCATTTGATGTACCAAGTGAATACGGTGTGATCACTGGCCTTGTACTTGCCTCTTTAGTTTTCTCTGTGATTGTTGGTGGTATGCCTTCTATCGCATCGGTAACAGAAAAAGTTGTTCCTTGGATGGCTGCTCTGTATATCGGTATGGCTCTGATTGTTATCGGTTCTAACCTTGATCAAGTTGGCCCTGCGTTCAGCGCAATCTTTACAGGTGCATTTACTGGTGAAGGTGTTGTTGGTGGATTTATTGGTGCGCTAATTCAAGGCTTGAAACGTGCAACATTCTCGAACGAAGCAGGTGTAGGTTCAGCAGCTATCGCTCACTCAGCGGTTAAAACAAAAGAACCAATCACCGAAGGTCTAGTATCACTATTAGAACCGTTCGTTGATACGGTAATCATTTGTACAATGACCGCATTGGTTATCACTATCGCTGGTTTAAACGTAGGTCCATTCGATGGCTCTGGTTTAACGGGTGTAACGCTGACTGCTGCATCGTTTACTGAAACGGCAGAAGTATTCAAATACACACTCGCTCTCGCAGTAATCATGTTTGCGTTTTCTACCATGATCTCTTGGTCGTACTACGGTCTTAAAGCTTGGACTTACCTATTTGGTGAAGGCAAAACAACGGAGCTGATTTTCAAAGTGATGTTCTGTGTGTTTGTTGTTATTGGTGCCACGATTCAATTTGGTGCGGTAATCGACTTCTCTGATGCGGCTATCTTTGCGATGTCTATCTTCAACATTCTTGGTCTGTACTTCTTGATGCCAGTTGTGAAGAAAGAACTACAATCGTTTGTTGCTCGTGTGAAATCAGGCGAAATCAAAACGTATGAGAAATAACGTTTAGTGGAATGAGGTTTTGCTCTAGTAGCTAACTGCATTCTAAGAAACGACACAGCTCTAAAAACGAAACTGTTCTAAAAATTTTTGTAAGACCCTTTGCTTGAGAAAGCGAGAACAGGACTGCAACTTATCCAAAATCCCTACCAGCTTGGCTTGTGGGGATTTTTTATGTCTGAACGATTAGGCGAATAACTACCTTCAATGCCCTGCTCACTCTTTTCACCCTTTTCACTCTGTTCATCATCGTGTTCAACATCGACACGACGAACCAACTCTTCTACTTTGATCATCTCTTTTGCGCTAATGGCGAGCGACAATCATCGAAACAATAAGCTATGGTGCAGTTCTCACAAAGATACTCTGGCATCACTCCATCCCTTGTCGTCAAAGCAGCCAAATGCGAGCTAGCAATCGACTGCGTGTTCATCCTGAACAACACTATTATGCAGCGACTCTGAGCTGAAAATATGTATGCAAAGTCATTTAATAGACAACAAGTAACATATCATTGTGGATATACGTAACTATTCACAAATATCTAAGCAAACAATGAAAACACGCAAATAATCAATAATGAGAAAGCACCGGATCTATGCTCTCGACAAACGCAAAACGCCCACATCACGTGTGTGATGTGGGCGTTTCAATATTTAGTGCAAAACTAACGTTAGGTTGGTAAAGCCTTCGGCTTATAGACCCATCTCTTCAGTGAGAGTTTTGATCTGTTTGAGGTCCATGGTGTGGACTTCAATCATTTGTCTTATATCACTCAGTCGAGAGTTAGCGTTATCTTGCTTCTCACACGCGTCAGATTTCGCATCCCATGATGTGCCATCTAAGTAAACATCACACGCTTTCTTAAGAGAACCAAGATTCTGCTCGAGTTGATCTCTTTCTTTCTCAAGTTTTTCAAGTTCTTGAGAAATCTGTAATTCTTTTCGGAAAACTTCACGCGCACGCTCAAACAAAGTCGATTGCATGTCAGCCTGACGATTAAGTTTCTGGTTGTCTTGCTGAGTTTGCTCTAACGTTTGCTTCTGTTCATTTAGCTGTTGCTCTAACGAGTAGTTCGCCTTCTCTAAAACCGAAGACTGCTTCGCTAATTCCTGGAGCTCTTTTTGATGCTCTTCCGTTTGTTTCACTAGAGCGGCTTCTACTTTCGCATCGATTTCGGTATCAACTTTTGCCACTTTAGTTTCAACGGATGTCATCAACTGTGCTCTGCTGTCATGCAGTTCTTGATAACGAGTTTCGAGTACCTGGTAAGTGGACTCCCACTTAGAAGCCGTAACTGTAGAACCAATTAAGCCACCCAGTGCTAAACCTATAACCGCAGCAATGCCGATATAGAGCTGACTGCGCTTATCGCGTTCTTCTATAACAACCACTTCATCTTGTTCGCTTTGTCCAGATTGCTGGTTCACTAGCGGGTACTCCCAAAAATTTATTTAACGTTACGCGGTCACTGACACGAATGCCAATACTGATTGTGAAGGCTCAGTTAAACCTATCGCTCAAGCCAGAAGCACTTAAGCTTTACTAACACATTCATCCCACCTGTTTACAGGCAGGCTTAACGAGTTAACTCCGAAATCATCAAGCTGGCAGTATACAAAAGGAAACTGCTAACGATAACTATCACTACCCATTTTTGCAGTTTTTCGTTTGTCCGGTAACGAAATAGTACAAATGCCAAAGCCAATAAAAAAACAATCGCTATTAGTCGAGTCATAACTCCTCCTTGTTTCTCTATTTTATACCATTTAAATAAGCAAGTTACGTCAGAGACTCGTTGTTTGATCATTTAGTTGAACAACATTTGTGCAAACAGATATTTTGTAGCTGACATCACATTTTATATGATCTAGGATACGCCTACAGATTACCTAATTATTTAGGTAATTGTTCCGATGAAGACTGCAGGAGAGTGGTTTTTAACTAAACATTAACATTTAGTTAGATTGACCCGCCGAAGAAGTAAATCTTTCAGGTGCTTTATGCTGGAGAAATCCAGAAAAGTGAGGACTGTCGTTGGAGGAACCTCTGGAGAGAACCGTTAGATCGGTCGCCGAAGGAGCAAGCTTAGTGCCCGTTACTTATCTATAAGTGATTCGCTAAGTGAAACTCTCAGGCAAAAGGACAGAGGAGTGGAAAGCAACAGCCTTAATTAACACAAGAATTCTATCTAGAAATCCGTATGTATTAAGTAGTGCGCCCGATCCCTGAGATCTGCACTGCCTTCCCTCTTCTCCTTAAATTTTTAATTTATTAAGGGGAATCTATGAACCACCTACAAGCTACACTACAAACCATCAACCAATTCGTTTGGGGACCACCACTGCTTATTCTGCTAGTGGGTACAGGTATCTATTTTACTTTTCGCTTAGGCTTACTCCAGTTTAGACACCTCCCAACTGCACTGAAAATGGTGTTCAGCAAAGACAAATCTGGTACGGGTGACGTATCGAGTTTCGCGGCTTTGTGTACTGCACTTTCAGCAACCATTGGTACAGGTAACATCGTTGGTGTAGCGACCGCAATCAAGATTGGTGGCCCTGGTGCCCTATTCTGGATGTGGCTTGCCGCTGTATTTGGTATGGCGACCAAGTACGCAGAATGTCTACTCGCCGTTAAATACCGCAGAACCGATAGCAATGGCGAAATGGTTGGCGGCCCAATGTACTACCTGCAATACGGTGTCGGCTCACGAATCTTAGCGGTAATGTTCGCTGTCTTCGCGCTCGGCGTTGCTTGCTTCGGTATCGGTACCTTCCCACAAGTCAACGCTATCTTGGACGCAACTCAAATCTCATTTGGCGCTTCGCGTGAGATGTCTGCTGTCGTTCTTACTATATTAGTGGCAGTGGTTACCCTTGGTGGTATCCAATCTATCGCTAAAGTGGCAGGGAAAGTTGTTCCTACTATGGCGGTTATGTACGTCGTCGCGTGTTTAAGCGTTCTGATTTCAAATGCCGACCAACTACTGAATGCCATTACCCTTGTTGTGACTTCTGCGTTTACCAACACAGCAGCAACCGGTGGTTTCTTTGGCGCGAGCATCATGCTTGCTATCCAATCAGGTATCGCTCGTGGTGTGTTCTCGAACGAATCTGGCCTAGGTAGCGCACCAATGGCTGCAGCAGCGGCTAAAACAGACTCATGTGTGAAACAAGGACTTGTCTCTATGACAGGTACCTTCTTCGACACCATCATCATCTGTACGATGACAGGTTTGGCGCTTATCTTAACGGGTGCTTGGCAGACTGATCTTTCAGGCGCTGCGATGACCACTCACGCATTCGCTGTTGGTCTGAATGCAGATACCCTTGGCCCTATGTTGGTTTCTGTTGGCTTAATCTTCTTTGCGTTTACAACAATTTTAGGTTGGAACTACTACGGTGAGCGCTGTGTTGTGTTCTTGCTAGGTACCAAAGCTGTGTTGCCTTACAAGATCATCTTCATTGCGTTGGTGGCTTCTGGTGCATTCTTAAAGCTCGACATGATCTGGATAATGGCTGATATCGTGAACGGCCTAATGGCAATTCCGAACCTAATCGGGCTTATCTTGCTGCGCCACGTTGTTATCGAAGAAACCAAGCTATTCTTCAAACCGTTGACGTCTTCACATGATTGTGAAGCAGTTAAAGCGTAAACTGAAGTGATTGAATACCAAGCCCGCACTCAACTGCGGGCTTTTTTATTTTCATCACATAGCGAAACGTCTTAAATTATTATGCAGCACATATGCCCTTATAAATAACAAGAATATTAAATCGACTACTATGCGATTTAATAAAGCAAATAGTAGACTACTAAAAAGGACACTAATAAAACCAACACTTAATTAGATATTACTTATATTTAACAGATTGTGTGTTGGTGTCAGGCGTTTTGTCACAAACATATTAAATTTCTTTTTTGTTTCAACGACACAAAAAACCAGAAGAATAAAACATGTGACTTTAATTCATATATTAGTCAGTTTATAGTCATCTACATTGTAGAGAGAATTATAATAAAAATAAAACGTTGGCTATATGATCAGATTCGACCCGATTAAAAACCGTATTTATAACGATGAACGTTCTATTAAAGTAGGATACCGTGAAACTCGGGTCCTGGAGTTATTACATAAAAACTCACCCGATATTGTTAACAAACAAGATATTATTAGCTTCGCTTGGGGAAACGAGTTCATAGGGGATACGTCACTAGCGAAAAGTATAAGTTTACTGCGCCAAGGGTTCGTTAGATTAGGCATCAAAGAAACCCCAATCGTCACCGTTCCTAAGGTGGGCTATCGCCTTATCGATGAGTGCGTGGTAATCGACTCCCCCATCAATAATGCAGCCACAACTCCCCTTGCTGATGCGAGCAACCTGATACCCGTCGGCAATAACGGTATTGCTATCGGTGCAGCTGTTGCAGTCGAACCTAAGCCTAACCCTAAACAAAGTTCGTCGGCTTACTTTCCCACTGCTGAAAACCGAAACAAGTTGTGCTACTTCACCACTGGCTGCTTACTGTTGGCATCAGCGTTATTGGCTTTTGCTAAGGTTAATGAGAGAAACCTCAGCGATATCAACCCCGTTAACCGGCTCAGCGAGCAATGGATAGGTCAAATACAAGTTTTCCAAGCCCCTGAAATGGCGATGACGCCAGAGCTAGAAAGCATTCTCTATCAGTATCAATGTGATTGCGTGGCGTACATTAGCGAAGAAGCGGAATATTCTGAGCTCTCTATTCTGAACAAAGCCACACGCAGTCCGTCAACATCTTTTACACGCCAACCCAACTAGATCAAGCCAGTACCGAACTGGCCCTATTCCTAGAAAGAGGTCAATTATGATGCCAATCGTTGCGCTCATTTCTGCATTCGTTTTATTGGTTGGCATATGGAGTATCCCTTCGCCCCAACCAAAAGAAGAGCATCGCTACCAACATAGCGTGGTGGACCTGATAGTGAATGACAATGTATTACGTACCGACGGATTAACGAAAATAAGTAACAACAAGGTGCTGCACCTGATGTCCGTTCAAGACGACAACATGCCCGACCCACTTGTTCTGCGATTCAGAGGAACAGCCCCTCCTTCTCAATCACTTTTCTTTTCTATTTCTGGCACCATTGACTTAGTCTCTGTGCAAAAAACAAATAAAACAATGAATGACAGCCGATTGGCGCCTTACCTGTTAATCAACAATGACCCATTAACGGTAAAGATTGATATCTTAAGTTCGAATGATTTATTTGCCATCATTAAAACGTGTAATACAGGCCGAACGCAACTTCTGGCCAAACGATAATTAGAGATAGTTTAACCACTAGCAACAAGTGCCCTATTATCAAGTAGCAAGCTTTTCCGATATTACACATAAAAAACGGATGGTTATTTTCATTATTTTATCAGTAATACAATTATTACAGTCTTCCTTACTTTAAGTGTTTGCATTTTAAAACCGATAGCAAAGCAAAATATTCAAGTTAGATTTTTACTCTTTGTCAATCACTACCTGCCCACCTTAAAACTACGAGTATTGTGAATGGTTATACCTGTTCTTCTAATTAACCATTCATACAAACGCCAAAAATAACGTCAAATAATTTTGACGTCTAAGCCCGAATAATGGGCCTTCATTTTTCTAAAAACGGTTTGAGCCCCATCAAACAATTTACGTTCAGTTGCATACTCTTTCACCGTAAAAACACTAATGACAATACAAGCCATTGAATTAACTGGGTAATTTAATTCAACCCTTTTCAGTATCTATCTATTTATCAACATGAAAAAGTGAACTTGTCTTGTTAACTGCACGGCACACAAAACATTATCAAAATAGAAAAATTACAAATGAGGGAATTGTTAATGATCACAGTAAACAGAAGTCTCTTAGCAACCGCAGTGTTGTCTGTTCTATCAACCGGTGTAAATGCGAAGATTTACCCAGACCAAATAGTGTTTGACCAACTTGGTGAAGATGTCTGTCGCTCTGGTTATCGTCCTATAGACCGTTATGAAGCAGAAGAGCAGAAGAGTACTTTGGTCGCTCGCATGGGCACTTGGCAGATCACCGGGTTAAAAGGAAACTGGGTAATCATGGGGCCGGGTTATCATGGCGAAATTAAGCAATCAAGCAGTGGGTCAACGTTCTGTTACCCAAACAACGACCAATCTGAAATCCCTACCTATTCCGCCAAATCGGTTCAGGAAGGCAGCGAAATCGATGTTCAGTATGAATTAGTGAACAACCGTAACGACTTTGTACGCCCATTAAGCTACTTAGCCCACAACCTAGGTTACGCTTGGGTTGGCGGTAATAACAGTCAGTACGTGGGCGAAGACATGACGATAAAGCGCTCTGGCAACAGTTGGGTAATACAAGGAAATAACAATGGCTCTTGTAGCGGCTATCGCTGTGATGAAAAAACCAAAATCACCGTCGACAATTTTGCCTACACCGTTAACGACGACAACTTTTGGCATGGTGATGTTGTCGAGTCGGATCGTGAACTAGTGAAAACGGTTTACGCGACGGCAAGAAACAACAGCAACATCGCGCAACAAGTGGTGGTAGACCTAAAAGTAGACGAATCAACAAACTGGTCGAAAACGAACAGCTACGGATTCTCACAGAGCGTTCAAACAGAGAACACATTCAAGTGGCCTTTGGTTGGCGAAACTAAGCTCACCGTTAAGTTCGAGGCTAACCAAAGCTTCGCTGAAACAAATGGCAACTCCACTAGCGAACAAGTAACACTTCAAGCTCGTCCTATGGTTCCTGCGAATTCGGAGCTACCGATTCGAGTTGAGCTGTATCGTTCAAGCATCTCTTACCCGTACCGATTCAACGCCGATATTAGCTACGATGTTGAATTCAACGGCTTCCTTCGTTGGGGTGGCAACGCGTGGCACTCTCATCCAGATAACCGCCCGTACAAGGCTCATACCTTCACCATGGGCCGTGGCAGCAGTGAATCTGCCGACATTCGCTACCAATGGGATCACCGTTACATCCCAGGTGAAACTAAATGGTGGGATTGGGGCTGGGCGATTAAAGAAGCTGGCTTATCAAGCATGCAATACGCGACTGGCGGAAGCTTACGCCCCTTCCACTCTTACGTGTCTGGAGATTTCTACGCTGAATCTCAATTTGCAGGTACTATCGAAATTGGACAAGCAACACCAATTACTAACAATCTACGCAGCAAAAGAAGTACTGATTCCGTCAACGAATCTACTGAGCGCATTGGCGACATCGAAGTTACCACCAACTTTAACGCCGATGAGTTGAGTGACTTAGGTTTCGAAGGTGCTGAGATGAACATTAGCGTCGTTGAATAACTGCGCTGTAGAATAAGATCGGTACAAAGATCTACCAGTAATAAAGCACAAAGCCCACGACACATCGTGGGCTTTCATATATTCATGTTCAACTGAAAACGGTGAACTACACAGGCTCTTCCATCAGAAGCTTAACACCCAGCCCAACCAGCACCATGCCCGTCACGCCTTCCATCCACTTCATAAAACTCGCGTTTTTGAGCAAATTTTTAGCCGAGTTAAGCGCGCCAGCCAAACCACATTGCCATACCATCGCAATCATAAAGTGTACCGAAGCCATCAACATAGATTGCAATAAAGGCGAACCTTCAGGGTTTACAAATTGAGGTAAAAAGGCCAGATAGAAAACTGCTGTTTTTGGGTTAAGAACGTTAGACAGAAAGCCTTCACGCAAAGAACGCTTTGCACTGTAAGCCTGCTGAGCTTGTTCTCCGACCTTCAAACCGCCACCGTTTTTCATCAACGCTCGCAAACTGCTTAAGCCAAGCCAGATGAGGTAAACCGCACCTACCATCTTAACGGCTTGAAAGAGTTCAGCGGATTGGGCGAGGATTGCAGATATACCCACAGCAGAGAAAAACGCGTGTACATACAAGCCGCTACAAATACCAAAGCTCGTCATACAACCGTCAGCTAAGCCAGAGCGGCTAGTATTGCGAATCACCAAAGCCGTATCTAAGCCCGGCGTTAGCGTTAAAATAGTGATGGCAATTAGAAATGCCTCAAAGTTCAAAATATCCATATCATTGTCATTTTTGTTCAGCGATCTATCATCAATACCGTGTATCTGAACAATTCGCAAGCAACAATTGCCACCAGCTATACAACTCACTGATTTTGTGCACAATAGAACAGTTTGATTTGTTAAGAAATAGTAAATTCAAGGCATCGTACCGCCTCATGCTTTTCTCGCTATATCTTCGACTGCGAAGGTCGGCGTCATTAAAAAGCAAAGCCATAATCAAAGTACACGAGATGAACCTTAACGCTGACGCAGCCCTAAGGATCATTTAAAGAAACCAAATTAAGAGTAGTCAAATGAGCGCATTCAAAAAACTAGTCGAACACTCTCAAAAATGTTCACGCTTTCAACACCTAGCTTCTATTTGTGGTTGGGACCAAGCTTCAATGATGCCAGCAGGTGGTAACCAAGCTCGTAGTGAAGCGATGGCCGAGCTTTCTGTTCATATTCACGGCTTAATGACTCAACCACAGCTTGGCGATTGGATTGCAGACGCTGAAAATGAAGCGCTGAACACTGAGCAACAATCGTCACTTCGTGAAATAAAACGCCAGTGGCAACAAGCAAACCTACTTCCAGAAAAACTGGTTGAAGCGAAATCTCTATCGGGTTCAAAATGTGAACATGCGTGGCGTAGCCAACGCGGTAACAACGACTGGGTTGGATTCGAAAAGAACTGGCGTGAAGTGGTTGAGCTTTCTCGTGAAGAAGCGCAGGTTCGCGCAGACGCAGCCAATCTAACGCCTTATGATGCGATGCTGGATATTTATGAACCGGGCACCAGCTCTACTTCACTTGATACCCTATTTGCAGACGTTAAAACTTGGCTTCCAGGTTTAATTGATGAAGTGATCGAAAAACAATCGAGCGAGCAATTTAACGCACCATCAGGTATCTATTCGACCGAGAAACAGAAAGCACTGGGTTTAGAAGTCATGAAGCTGCTTCAGTTCGATTTTGAACACGGCCGATTGGATGAAAGTGTTCACCCATTCTGTGGCGGCGTGCCTTCAGACGTGCGTATCACAACACGCTATGACGAAGCGGAATTCGTTCAAAGCTTAATGGGTATTGTGCATGAAACAGGCCACGCACGTTACGAACAAGGCTTACCAAAACACCTAGCAGGACAACCAGCGGGGGAAGCTCGTTCTATGGGCATTCATGAATCTCAATCTTTATTCTTCGAGATGCAAGTCGGCCGCAGCGACCCGTTCATTGGACACTTAGCGAACTTGGCTGGTCAGCAATTCTCAGGCTCAGAATTTGAGAAAGAAAACTTCCAGAAGATCTACACGCGCGTGAAGAAAGACTTCATCCGTGTCGATGCTGATGAACTCACCTACCCTGCACACGTTATCCTGCGTTACGAGATTGAGCGTGACTTGATCAACGGCAAGATCAAACACACTGACGTGCCAGAGTTATGGAATACCAAGATGCAGTCTTACCTTGGTTTAAGCACTCAAGGCAACTTCACTAACGGCTGTATGCAAGACATCCACTGGACAGACGGCGCATTTGGTTACTTCCCATCGTACACATTAGGTGCGATGTACGCGGCGCAGTTCATGGCTTCAATGAAGAAAACGGTAGATATAAACTCTGTGATTGAAAGCGGTGACCTATCCCCTATCTTCACTTGGTTAGAATCAAACATTTGGAGCAAAGGCAGCCTGCTGACCACTGATGACTTGGTGAAAGGTGCAACGGGCGAAACCTTGAATGCGCAATACTTCAAAGACCATTTGAGAAGTCGTTATCTGTAGATAAAACGCCCAACTACATTGAAGGTTTCTACTTGCAGAGCTTGCTGTGTAAGTAGAACCAAGCTGAAAAAAGCATAGTACAAGTATTGTAAGTCAAAAGTCACAATTATGGCTGAAGGGTAGCTTTGGTTCTAACTAGAAAAGGGGCACTTCTGAGTTACGAAGTGCCATCTGTGAAGGTTCTGGACATTTCCGAGTTGCGTTTTATCTAATTTAGTAAGTCATGAATTAACAGAAGTATGGCAACTCGCTTAGTCGAGTGTCCAGTATCACTGGTGCAGATCAGTTATCATATTTTAAGTAAATCACTCTAGAAAGGAAGTGAAACCTATGAATTTTAGTTTTGAACAACTTCTCGCGTTCGTGACCGTTTATGAACAACTCTCGTTTAGCAAAGCCGCGGTCAAACTCAATAAGCACCGAACTACGATAGGGCAGGTGATTACCAACCTTGAAGACCAACTAGCGGTCAGTTTGTTTGAACGAGTGGGGCGTTCGGTAGAGCCAACTGAAGATGGTCACCTTCTTTATCACAATGCTAAATTAACCATCGAGCAAGCGCGTACTTTCGATAAATTGGCGCTAAGCCTCTCTTATGGTGGATTAGAAAGCGTCAACATCGCTTATTCTAGTGTGATTCCTCATCGCGCTTTGGTTGAAATCCGCCAGCAATTTCTTCGCGATTTTCCGCTAATGCGCGTGAACTTTTTTGTTAGGAATAAACAGGACATCAAAAGAGGCATAGATAGTGGCGAATACCATTTTGGTATCGTCAATGTGCATGACCGTCAGGCGATGTATAGCTTTGATGCTACTTTCCTTGGGCATTTCGAATTTCTCCCTTTTGTTCAAAAAGGTGGAGATCTATCTAGGTTGGAGAAAAGTGCAGTCTTGGTGGCTCTGAAAAACAGCAAACAATTTGTCTTACGATCTTTTATTGAAGAAGGTATGTCAGAGAAGATTATTTACAGCTCAGACAATGAAGCAATCGATCAACTTGCCCTAGTGATAAAGATGGTCGAAGCGGGGTTGGGTTGGGCGTTACTGCCTAAAACCTTTGCTAATACTGAGTTTGCCAATCATGCTATTGAGCCAGTTGAAGCCGATGAGATGCTAGAGGGCTTCAAGTTTGGCTTCGCGCTTTGGTGTCCACATTCCAAACAAATTGTTGATATTAAAAAGTCGTTAATCACCGTGATAAACAATTATCGCAAGCGATTTGAAGATGGTCTCCGTCGTTAACTCATAGACTCATCCAATTTTTTAACAAGGTTCAATTAGAGCCTTGTTTTCGTTTCAGTTAACTTTAAGTTCGAGTTTTGATGGATTACACCCTTTATATAGGAGTGTGAGGTATCAAGCTGACTATCTCTTCAGTCATGTCACTTTCCCTGTACCTTTAAATAATATAAAAGATATCATACAGTTTGTTGTGATTTTACCCCCAGCCCGTGAAGATAAAGTGACTAAATGGTTGATGTGATACATAGCAATTGTTCACAACTAAAGTTCATAAGGATGGATGACTTTTAGTAGGGAAAATGTTCGCATCCTAAACGATGTAGAGTATTCAATCTAAGTGATTTTGGGGCAGATCTGAGCTAGCAGGCACTTTGCAAGAAAAGCGCCACGAGTAAAGCTTCAGGCTTATGAAGCCTCTGGAAATTTCCGTTTTAGCAAGATTGCCAATTAAGCAAAGCATGAATTAAAAGGATAGAAAAAGTCGCTTACGTGATTGTCAGGGATCATTAGACCACTACAACTTCAATTGTCAGTTATAACTAAAACGGCACCTAGCCTTTGAGCAAAAAACCCTATATAACTCATCCCCACCTTCATGCACTCTTACTCGAAAGAAAAAAATACTCTTCCCTCCCTCCTCATACGCGAGAGCTAGCTCAGCATCATCTCTTATCAAACCTTCAGCTACTAAGTGAACTTCTAATGCATCGAGTGCTTTTTCTTCTAAGGCTTTATCGTGAATTGGTTTAAAACCTCCAAATGAAAGGGAAGAAAAAAAAAGAGCAAAAACAAAAAAAACAATTCGCATAACTATTCCTTTTTTATTAGTTCAATACTAATCCCAGTTTAGTAAGAAATTAAGATTGTCGCAGCAGTGAAACTAAATAGATAGCTCTCGTTTCATGCAATTAAAGTCGGAGTTCATCATTCTTATTATGGTAAATGGGTAAATTAGCTACCAAAAACAACCCTCAGACCTCCTCAAACGCTCTCAGCGAGGATTTTGGGCTTGTTCAAGGCTATGCTCATACTACCTTGTATGTGTGTGACTCTTTCAGTGCGATTTACAGAGCAAAAACTAGCGAATTCGTTTGAGTCAAGAACTGTACTCTGCCCCCACTTTTCGTACTTTGTGAGTTAAGTCGCCCCGTTAGCAAGAATTTGGACAGCCGCAACTACCTTAAAATGCAGGTCACATTCTCCACTGGACGGACGGCGCATTCGGTTACTTCCCACCTTACACATTAGGTGCGATGTACGCGGCTCAGTTCATGGCTTCAATGAAGAAAACAGTGGATGTGAACTCAGTGATTGAAAGCGGTGACCTATCCCCTATCTTCAATTGGTTAGAATCGAACATTTGAGAAGTCGTTACCTTTAATGGAATAAATTGATAGAGGCTGATCAGTTTATTGATTCAGCCTTTTTAATCACATTTTCAAAACATACTTAGATTGATTTGAAGGTTTTATCCCTTCATCGAACTTAACAATCACGGAAGATTCTGGTACCTACTAGCACGAAATTGGACAAAAACGCGTTAAACTCAAAACTCTAATTCACTTAACTAATATTAGAAAAAGTATCTTGAAACCTTAAAGCTGAGAGGTTGATACGGCGACGTTGAACAATGAGTCTTAGATCTCTAATCAATCACGTTAGTATGGGTGAAGCCTGAAAGTGATAGACTTAGAAAGCGTATTAATAATAATCAACAAAAGTCTGGTGAGTGTGTTATCTTGGTTGTTATCCCTACCGCTTAGTGGGGACTTCTTTTCTTTTCCGAACTCACATCTCGGCACTCCTTAGTTGCCCTCCTAAGCCTCACCGCAGGCTTTAATTATGTCCATTTCAACCCAAAAGTTAAGAAACATCTTCAAACTCACTAGAATTGAAAATGTAGAAATCAACAACGATGTACCCCACTTCGCACCTTGGTTACCACTTGCTCAGAAAGTAAAACCTGTCATCCCTTCTGCGATTATATATTGCGAAGGTAATTTTGGTAAAATTGATGGTAAAACCGCTAATGGGTTAGTGAGACATTCGTTAAGCTATCGTATTCTATCGGTTATTGATAGTGAGTCTGCTGGCTTAGATGCTGGTGAAGTTCTTGATAACAAAGCCAATGGAATACCTATCCTTGCTAATGCTGAAGAAGCTATCATTCACGCAGAAAGCATTCCTGATTACTTCATTTTTGGCATTGCGCCATCAAGTGGCTTTTTATCTGACTTAGATAAAAGCATAATTTTAAATGCCATGTCACTAGGAATGAACATCGTAAATGGCTTACATGAATTCCTAACCGATGATCCTCTATTTTTAGAAGCCAGCTTAAAGAATAACGTTCGAATATTCGATACTCGCAAACCCAAAAATAAAGGCGATCTGAAAACGTTTATCGGGAAAATACACAACGTTAAATGTCCGAGAATTGCTGTCATGGGGACGGATTGCGCGCTAGGAAAACGAACAACAGCAACAATATTAACGAATGAACTGACTAAAAAAGGCCTTAACGTCGTTCTGATTGCCACCGGTCAAACAGGCACTATGCAAGGCGCACAATACTGCGTTGCACTCGATGCTGTTCCTTCACAATTTTGTGCCGGTGAGTTGGAATCTGTCATTGTACAGGCCTATGAAAAAGAAAACCCGGATCTGATTATTATTGAAGGGCAAGGAGCCTTGAGTCACCCTGCGTTTTCAACCAGCGCTTTTATCTTACGTGGCAGCTGTCCAACGGGTGTGATACTGCAACATGCCCCTAAACGTTTATATCGTAGTGATTTTCCTGATTGCCCAATGCCTTCGATTGCCTCAGAAATCAATCTTATCGAAACGTTTTCTAATACCAATGTTATTGGACTAACACTGAATCATGAAGATATGTCGTTGGATGAAACACGCAGTGTGATAGACAGTTACACTACCGAATTTGGTCTACCTGTTACTGATGTCTTGTCACAACCTGTCGAACATCTGTTGCACATCGTAACGTCAGCTTTCCCTAAAATAGAAAGTAAACTGGCCGAAAAAGGGTGAACTACCCTAGGTTAGACATCGATTGTGGGAAAGTTCACCATAACGCTCAATTCCTGATTACTCAGCTCTCACTGAAAAATATATCCGTTACGCCTGTAACAAAAGCCTTCCTCGGTCACCCTATCATCGCACAAGTTCTTATTGATGCTGGCGCACCAATGTTAGCCGATTCAAGAATCGAAAATCTTCAAAAGATGACTGAATCTGGCATTTCTATCCCCAAAATGCTGATACGTACACCCATACTCAGTCAAGTGGCGAGCATAATAAAATACAGTGATATGAGTTTAAACTCTGAAGTTGAAGTGATTCAGAGGCTTTCACATGCAGCGGAACAACAAAATTGTCGTCACGATATTATTATTATGGTTGAGCTTGGCGATCTCAGAGAAGGTGTGATGCCTAATCGCGTTATTGATTTTATCCGTGAGATTATTTCTTTACCAAACATCACGATAAAAGGAATTGGTACGAATTTAGCTTGTCGGTATGGTGTCGCTCCAGATGACAAAAATATGAATATTCTTTCTGATCTTGCCGATGGAATTGAAGCTACATTTGGGATCAATCTAGAAATTATTTCAGGGGGTAATTCTGCTTCAGTTAACTGGGCTCTTCAGAGAACAGGCTTAACTCGAGTCAATCACCTTCGTATAGGAGAAGCAATTTTTTTAGGCTGTGAGCCTTTAGAGCACGAAAATATCAAAGGCTTACATACGGATGCGGTTTCTTTGACCGCTGAAGTGATTGAATCCAAGACTAAACCGACTTTGCCTTGGGGGAGTCGGGGGTTAAATGCTTTTGGTGAAAAAGAAAACCTTCAAGATAGAGGGGAGGTCTCACAAGCTATTCTAGCATTAGGCCGCCAAGATGTTTGTGTCGGCGGGCTTAAGGCTCCGAATGGGATTAAGATCATGTCTTCAACTAGCGATCACCTTGTCCTTGAATCCTCACAGAAACCACTACTTGTAGGGGAAAAAGTCACATTCAGTTTAGATTATAGTGCGCTCTTATCTTCTATGTCTTCACGTTATATCCATAAATATTTTAAGGCACCTAAAGGGAGAAGAAAGGAAGAAGGAGCGTATAATGCTACGAACAACTGTAATTCTCTTCGTCAGTGTCATGCTTAACGGTTGTCAGATAAGCCCAATAAAATCTAATGGGCTTGCCGATTATAGAGCGACGGTTATCTCAAGCCAACTTCCACAAGAGTTAGGCTCAATCACACTCGTAAATGCTCAGTCAGAGGGCAATAGTGTCACTCTTGTTTTCATAAAAAAGAAAACTTTGAATATGGACCGCTTAGTAGAAAAAGTCGCCGTTAGTTTTTGTGACAACATCGAAATAAGACCACTATTAGAGAGTGGGATCTCTTATCGAATCATTACCTTAGGAAAAAATGAGAAAGTAGAAAGCCTTAACGTCATTTCTCTAGCTAAGTGCTCTAATTGAATGCTTAGCAGTCGAATGGATAAAAGCCAATACGAGTTGTTCAATGTACTCAATGACACTATTTTATTGAGGTTTGACCGCCTTACGCCTTGGGAAAAAAACTTTATCACAGAGTTACACCATAAGGTCGTAACTAGACAACTCATTTCAATTAAACAAAAACAGCTTGCTTTAAAAATTTCAATGAAAGCCTATAAATCAAAGAAGAAAAACGCGCGTTCCAACGTTTAATTTAAGCTTGTGTATACCTAATCTGTTCAAGGTCCTCTAAACCTTGGACAGATTAGTAGTATTTGCACTTAACGTATTGAAAATAATCAAGTGTAGCGGTGAATGGGTAACAACTTTCAGCGTAATAGCAATTGAAACACCTAAGTATTTAGGTTCCTTTTCGATTAACACTCAGTACCTTCTGAAAGCAACAATGCATCTTCTAATTCAACCCCAAGATAGCGGATTGTATTATCTACCTTGGTATGACCAAGTAGTAGCTGCACCGCTCGGATATTTTTCGTTTTTGCGTAGACTAACGTCGCTTTTGTTCGCCTCATCGAGTGAGTGCCATACAAGTTAGGATCCAACCCCAGATTAGAAGCCCATCTCCTCACTAAGTATCGATAGTACGAATAGCTAATCGGTTGTTGCTTTCGCCTTTGGCTTGGGAAAATAAAATTGCTGTCATGTAGCGAAGCCATCAAAATCCATTTCATTAGACTCTGTTGAGTTCTTGTCGTTATCTCAAATTGAACTTCAATATCTGTTTTGCGCTGGATATGCTTAACGCGGTTAAATATCCTATCTTGCGAAGATACATCGCAAACTCTGAGAACGAGCAAATCACTTGCTCTAAGTTTGCTATCAATAGCTAAGTTGAGCAACGCAAGCTGCATCAAATTATTTTCAATTTCTAATCTGGTTCTGATCCGCCAAATTTCCTCAAGCCGAAAAGACTTTTTGACGCCACTTCGTTTCGTTTTGTTGAAAACTACCATGATGACCTCCTTTTTAATTTGGTCATCACGATTGTAGTTGGAAGGAAATGGACAAAAGCGTGTCAGTGATTTTACTAATTTAGTAAACAATGAATTACTACAAGTATATAAAGTCGTTTAATCAACTTCCATGAGTGATGTCAATCTGAGTGATATGTCGGCCAAGCACAGCATTTTTGTGAATCGTTGTATTTTTATCACAGGTTTATCCAATACAGTCCCGCTTTAGACGTAAGAAGCTACGCTGCTATCAATTCATTAGGAGCAACATCTTATGACTATTAGATAAAACCGACATTAACGTTGAACTTTATGAAAACAATACATCAAGGTTTGAACTGGCAACTTAATAAATACGCTTTCATTATGTAATGATTTTACTTACAAAGTCATACTGTCATAGACAAAAGATTCCGCAATAATACGTCAAATGGTATGAGTTAAAACTTATATGGCGGTTCGTATCATTGGTGTTAAGTTTGGCTACACCAATTACGCAAACTAAAAAAATAGTGCAGAAAAGCTTTCGATAACATTAGCTTCAATATTCCAGGGCTGTGTCTATTTTTGCATTGCGATTGGCCATCTTCGATAACATCAAGATGTGGCCTACACTAAAACTTCAGGGTAACCAGCACTCTTTCTTTAACGCTTACCGAACTAGTTGTCCAAATTTAAACAAGTGGACTCGATATGAGAGCAAGTGCGCCTAATGAGAGAGCACTCGTCAATGGAATGAACGTCAGTGTTGAATGCAAAGGCGATAAGATATTGGCCACCATTTTAGCTGATAAGTGATATACAAAATGTAGCTGGCTGAGAACACATTAAAGTTATCTTTAATCACACTCGTCAGTATTCTATCAGGGAGTTTGTTTTGGGTTTTGTGACGGCACTATTGTAAAAATACTATACGTACCCTATTTTTGAATCATCGTGGGCAACGCTTGGAACTAATATTTCTGTCATGGGGGCAGGCAAAAAGGAAACAATAACTTCCATCATCGTTTTTAATTAAGACATACATATACCTTAATTAAAAAAATTGGCGCGTTCTAATATGCGCCAGATAAAGAGATCTATAAGATACTTGAAGAGTCTATGGGCTTTGTTGCGTAATT
>NZ_JBFRMS010000066.1:0-21110 GCF_041470505.1 Vibrio sp. 10N.261.55.C5 | reverse complement strand
TCTATAGTGGGCATCTAAGCTGACATTTTACGTAACATACGGAACAGGGTAAGCCTGTATCACTCCCTTTGGGAAAGCCTTTGTGGCCGATAGTGATGCAGGTATAGGAGGTCGGAAAAAGCGAAAGCTGCATTGTAATGATGCAGATACAGACTTATGTCTGATCACGAAAGTGAGCCCACTTCCGACTGGTCTCCCATTGCGAGAGAATTTGAAGAACTTTATTCAAGGAGAAAAGCAAATGGTGATCTCGAAAGAGATTAGTGCATCTTCTGACGGCGCTCAATGGCAGTCCATCGACTGGAAATCCGTTGAAGCACACGTATTGAAGCTTCAAATGCGTATCGCAAAAGCAACGAGAGAAAAGAAATACGGTAAGGTGAAGTCCTTACAGTGGCTCTTGACTCATTCTCGCTCAGCTAAGCTTCTTGCGGTTAAGCGAGTCTCTCAGAATAAAGGCAGTAAAACGTCTGGAATAGACGGTGTCACCTGGAACACAGATGTACGCCGTATGAAAGCAGTCAATCAACTGAGCCGCAAGCCCTCCACCTTCTAGCATTAGAACCAGTGTCCGAAACGTTTGCCGACCTCAATAGCTATGGGTTTAGGCCAAATCGCAGTACGGCTGACGCCGTCAGTCAGTGTTTCAAATGTTTGGCTCTAAAGCGATCAGCGAAATGGGTTCTTGAGGGAGATATTAAGGCTTGCTTCGACAAAATCGGGCATCAATGGCTTATGGACAATATCACGGTAGATAAACGTATGTTAGAGCAATGGTTACAGTCTGGCTATGTGGATAAGGGTCTGTTCTATGATACCGATGAGGGTACACCTCAAGGTGGAATAATATCTCCAACCTTGATGCTAATGACTCTCGCGGGAATAGAGCAACAAATAAAATCTACAGCTCTGAAAATGGGTGCTAGGGCCAACTTTATTGGTTATGCGGATGATTTCGTGGTCACCTGCTCTTCAAAGGAAGTGCTAGTGAACGATATCAAACCGTTGATTGCTGACTTTCTGGCAGAAAGAGGGTTAACCCTCTCCGAAGAGAAAACGAAGGTCACTCATATTGATGATGGCTTTGACTTTCTGGGTTTCAATCACAGGAAGTACAAAGGGAAATTGCTCATTAAACCGAGCAAATCTAACACGCTGTTATTCCTTAGAAATCTACGTGAACTTATTAAAAAGCACGCAACCATCCCTGTTAACGATCTTATCAAGTTGATAAATCCGAAACTTAGAGGGTGGGCGAATTACTATCGCCACTGTGTTGCTAAACAAGTATTCGGGTATGTCGGCCACAAACTATTCCAAGCGTTATGGCACTGGGCAGTTAGACGTCATCCAACCAAGTCCAAAGACTGGGTTGTTCATAAGTATTTTCTCAATCGCAAAGGCCAGTGGCAATTTCACGGTTGGCAGAAAATCATGGACATGGACTGTCACTTCAATCTGTTCCAAATAGCTAAAGTGCCCATCGAGCGACACGTAAAAATCAGGAATGCAGCGACCCCTTTTGACCCTCAATACCAAGAATATTTGGTGAAGAGAAAATCTAAAAGGCTAGCTCGTAACTCTTGGAAAGAGCCTGTCCCGACTGCGTTATAAGTTGCTGGGTATCAATGATGCCTTAGTGGAGGCTTGAGCCGTATGCAGTGAAAGTTGCACGTACGGTTCATAGAGGGGCGACACTTGGTAACAAGTGTCGTCTACTCGACAAACCCGTGTTAATAGGTGCGATTATAATAGCTTGCCAACCAACGAAGAATTCGTGATTGCTCAACAGTCGGTAGAACTTCTGTAATCTGAACTGAAGTCTAAGCAAGAAAAAGACAATCAAAAGCGAGCCCAAGTGGCTCGCTTTTTGTGTCTAGTAAAGATGCGTCTGAATGTTTTAACAGGGGGATAGCCTACAAGGCGATCGTGAAACAGTTTTAGAACAGAGCTTAAATTGCGACTCATCGGGTGCTCTGGAAGCGCTAAGGTTATTTAGTCCCTGAGCGGTAGTTTGGATCTGTCCAGCATCGAGGTAACTCTTCCCCTGACATAAACATCAGTTCGGACTTTTTAAACATCTCAGGGTCTTGCTGTTCTTCGCCTGCTTGAAACCGACCTTCGATACTGTCTTGAAATAAGTTGGTTAATTTGGTCATTTCAGTTACATCAACGAGGTCACCGCTCTTTTTCTCTTTTAGAAACATTTTTTTGCCCTCAATCTAATCGGTCGCCTCTAATTATAATTGTTATTTGGAAAATGAGAGTCTTTTCAATTTCGGCACTTCTTGACTAAGCAGACCCCAGAGCTACGCTTATGATCATCGACAACCCAATCGATGAACAAACTTATCCTCAACAAATAAATGGAGTCGCGATGTCATCTGCCCATATTGCAAACAATCTCAGTGAACTGATTGGCGATACCGATCTTGTTAGAATCAACAGTCTTTCAGAGATATCAGGTTGTGAGATTCTTATTAAGTGCGAACACCAGAACCCGGGTGGTTCGATTAAAGATAGAGCGGCACTTCAGTTGGTTATGGATGCAATAGAAGCCGGTAAGCTTAAGCCGGGAATGACAATCGTTGAAGGTACTGCTGGTAATACGGGAATAGGACTTGCTCTGGTCGCTAAATCCCTTGGTTACAAAATGTTGGTGGTGATGCCAAAAGGGCAGGCACAAGAGAAAGAGCGCATGATCTCGCTTTATAATGCTGAACTGTTATTGGTCGACCCTTGTCCTTTTGCAAACCCTGAACATTTTTACCACACGGCTAAGCGGATTGGTGTCGAAAATGAGAGTTATTGGTGGGCAGATCAGTTTGAAAATCTCAGTAATTATCGAGCGCACTATTTAAATACTGGACCTGAGATCTGGCAGCAAACACAGGGGAATATTGATGCTCTAGTTTCAGTGGTGGGGACGGGTGGAACCATTGCCGGAAACTCACACTATCTATCTGAGCAGCAACCCAATCTCGAAACTTGGTTAGTTGACCCAAATGGGTCCGGCATTTATTCGTTTCTACGTAATGGACACTATCAATCAACGGGAAGTTCGTTCACGGAAGGCATAGGGATCATGCGAACGGTTGAAAATTTCAGGCAGGCAAAAATCAATCGTGCCATCACGCTTCCCGATCAGGATTTGGTGACGATATCCCGCCTTGTTGCGGAACATGACGGTATTCTTCTAGGAAGCAGTTCGTCGTTGAACGTAGCAGGTGCGCTATACGCTGCGGCTAGAATGGGGAAAGGGAAAACCATCGTTACATTTAGCTGTGACCTTGCTGAGCGCTCATATTCGAAGCTGCACAACGAAACGTTTCTGAAAGAAAAAGAGATACAGCTTAATAAAGAAAACCTCTCTCAACTATGGGCTCGTTATCAAGCCGAAGATGGCAGTATGGTCGTCAACGTATAGTCGCTTTAAGTTAGTAACAGCCAGTGGTCTGCCAGCTCTTTCGTTAGCGCTGAACATCCGGTTAGAGCTAAACATCCGTTAGCACCAAATCCGGCACTATTGCTTGTTATTAGGGTAGTGAATCACATTATGAAATACGGCGTTTCCTTCACCGATATTTTTGTAGGCATGGGTCTGGTTGGCATTGAAGCGAACGGCTTGTCCTGCGCGTAACGTATGCCACTCATCATCAAACATCACGGCCATCTCTCCTGAAATGCATAAGATGTGCTCAGTGACGCCTGCGTTATGTGGGGCGGATTCATGCTGGTAATCGGGTGCTAGGGTGAGTTCGAATATTTCAAATCCTAGTGCTTCCTCAAAAGGAAACAACAAACTGACGAAAAAGCCAATGTTGTATTCCTCATGTCTTAGTTCGTTTGCATCTCTGAATAAACTCGTCAGTTCACTGTTTGGGCTAGCCGCGATAAAATTCGAAAGTGACACCTCGAACCCAGAAGCTATCTGCCAAAGCTTAGCGACTGTCGGGCTGGATTCTCCACGTTCAATTTGTCCTAGCATTGCTTTGCTCACGCCAGTTTCTTTCGCTGTTTTGTCTAAGCTCCAGCCTTTTTCTTGGCGAAGGCGTTTCAAGTTAACGCCAACTTTAATTTCTGTTTGCATATTTTCTCTAAAAGTTTTTACAAATAAGTTGTGCGTTATAGCGCACAGTGCTAGGTTTGGTCTATGGACGTTATAACGCACGCAAGAAGAGATTAACATGACTAAGCTAAAATTTTCTCACGTCAGTACCGGCTTTATCGCTGTTTTCATTGGTTATGCGAGCGCTGCGGCGATTATTTTCCAAGCGGCAATGAGTGCTGGAGCAACCGAAG
This sequence comes from Vibrio sp. 10N.261.55.C5, assembly GCF_041470505.1. Classification (NCBI taxonomy): domain Bacteria; kingdom Pseudomonadati; phylum Pseudomonadota; class Gammaproteobacteria; order Vibrionales; family Vibrionaceae; genus Vibrio; species Vibrio sp. 10N.261.55.C5. The sequence goes on along the minus strand of NZ_JBFRMS010000066.1, from coordinate 16,808 downwards.
AACAAGTGGCGTCATGGTTTTGGGCGTTGGGAATTGGCATGGGCGTAACCACAATACTGCTCTCGTTTCATTACAAGAAGCCTGTGGTTACAGCGTGGTCGACGCCTGGAGCGGCGTTGTTAATCACATCGCTTGAAGGGCTGACAATGAATCAGGCTGTAGCCGTGTTTTTGTTCAGTTCGATGTTGATCACGTTAGTTGGATTAGCGGGGATATTTGAGAAAGTCCTAAAACAGATCCCAACATCGATTGCCTCTGCGATGCTCGCGGGGATTCTATTGCAATTCGGTTTGGGTTTGTTCACGTCGCTAATGGAAGAGGCACAAGTCGTAGCGGTCATGCTTGCTGTATTTATTCTGGCGAAAGCGCGGTTAGGAAATTTACTGATCCCAAGCATTTTCATCATCGCACTGGTCATGTGTGTGGGTTTTGGCAAACTCGATGTTAGTCAGGTAACTATGGGATTAACGACCCCGGTGTTCATTACGCCCGATTTTGAGTTCTTTTCGTTGTTCAGTGTCGGTATCCCATTGTTTATAGTGACGATGGCTTCACAGAACTTACCGGGATTTGCGGTTCTAAAAGCGAACGGATACCAAGTCGATTCATCGAAGATCATTACTACCACTGGGGTGACAGGTTTGATCTTCGCACCATTTGGCGGTTTTGCGTATAACCTTGCAGCGATTACGGGCGCTATTTGTATGGGCCCGAATGCGGATAGTAATCCAAAGACACGTTACATGGCGGGGATCTGTATGGGCGGGTTTTACTTGTTAGCTGGCGTGATGGGGATGTCATTTGTGTCGCTGTTTAGCGCTGTGCCCTCCGAGATTGTCATTGCGGTTGCTGGCTTAGCGGTGATGCCGACCTTGATGAATTGTTTAGCTGTTTCGATGGCAGACACCCACTATCGAGAGCCTGCACTGCTTACTTTCTTATTCACTGCTTCTGGCACCAATTTACTGGGGATCGGCAGTGCATTTTGGGGTTTGTGCATCGGGTTGTTTTGTTGCTGGTTACACAATTACAAAGCTAAGTCGCGTGGAGCAAGCAAGGCTTCGCAAACTTCGTCGTAATCAAACGACCCAAGATTAGGATCAGGTTCGCTGTGAATTAGAAACATCAGCAAGCTGTTTGAGTAGTAAGCCCAGTCATACTCGTGACTGGGCTTGCTTACAAAGGAATAAAGCTACTTAACTTCGTATCTCAGTATCACTTCATTATCGAGAACGACATTTGTCGACCAGATAAAGCTTGCGCCAGCACCACTGAATTTTTCGATAAAGTTCATGTACGCTTTTTTATTGTTCACGCCAATATCGTCTTCTGAATATACCGATGCTTGAGGCCAAGATGTTGAATCGAACTCTTGGTTCATCCAGTTGGTTGGTGTTTCCCAATGAGCGGCGTAGGCATCTTGACCGTGGTCAGTTCCTTCCGTGGTGCAACTTTCAGAAAGACGCTTCCCGTCCACTTCACTCAAACAAGTCAGGTCATAAATCGGAGAGGTATAAAAGGTTTGTGCTTGCCAGTCTGGTCCTGTCACGGTTCCGTCACTAAAGCTCGCGATAAAGCCACCATCACCAGCGTGGTATGCCTTTCCGCGGTTATCTTCGCTGCCAAGACCTAGGTTTTCTTCCCAATCAATCACTTTCACGGCAATCGTGTAAGGCTTCTTCACCTTAAATTTGACGATGTTTGAGTTAAACGGTGTGAAAGGAACGGTGTCTACCGCGATTAACTTGCCGTTGATATAAAGTTCGAAATAGTTATCGGCAAAAATATAGCCTGTTATTTCCTCACCGTCTTGATCCACTATCGCTACAGGTACAGAGCTTTGATCGACTTCGGCTAGGCTGCTTGGTGTGGTGTTTGAGCACTCTTCATAAAGATCAAAGGCTTTTGGCCCTGTCGCAAAGTTGTTCTTGGCTGGAACCGTCCAAACCTTTCCTTCTGAGTCCGTAATTTCCCCAACGCCCGCCACTCGGCTACGTCCGTTTGCACACTCAAAGAGGTTCGATTCAACGGTGGTCGTCAACCCTTGAGTAATACTCGCTGAGCCTTGGTAATCATTGATGTTACTGACCGAGGGTGTATCTGATGATGGAGAGCAACCTATAACGAGCAAAGCAACTGATGAAAGGGCAAGGGCTTGATATTTTGTGATGATCATTGATTGGGTATCCGAGAAGGGCTGATTTAAATAAGCGTGGTTCAAAATAAGCCAAGTGCAAGTAAGTTAATTGAAAACAAAGCTATTTCAAACAAATCCGAGCTAAGTAGCTAAGTAAGCCGTGATCTCATAGCTAACAGCTGGAGCGATGAAGCTAAGCAATGACCCAAATATTTGTGAGGTGCCACGCTTGTTATCTGATAAGGCATATATTACCCGTACAAATGTAAACAAGCGTAAAGCTGAGTAAGCATGGGTAAAACAGCGCTTTTATAGGATGATCACATCAGCTTGCGCGGCGCTGGTAAAAATACTCAGCATGAAGCGGTTTCAGGTTGTGATTGAGATAGTATTTTGCTACAAAACGCGCATAATCTCGCTATACAACATTTAAAGAAGAATTTACCTATGACTACCTTTCAATACTACTTTCACCAACTGCCTTGCTTCGACTGTAAAAAAACGACAGTAAGTACTGATCTTGGTTGGTTAACGCCTGCGATGAAAGACGATGCTATCGCACAAGTGACAGCGACACTTGCACAAGGCGAGGTTACTCCTGATCTTTCTGCAGACGTGGTTTGCACGAAAGAAGAAGCTCGCGAGTACTTACTGCTTAACTTCTTTGGTTATTCAGAAGAAGAATTAGAAAGCGGAATCGAAGCGGATGATGAAAAAGAAGTGGCAGACGAAATCGCAGAGCTAGTAGAAGATGGTAAAGACACTATCACCTTCGAACATGAGATTGCTCTTCAGTGCTGTGCAGACTGCGATGTTGAAGACGAGTCAAACTAAGCTCTTGTATTAAGAGTATTAAACTAAGTACTCTTATTAAGGTTCATCATGAAGCTATGATGTTCTAATGATGAAAGGCGTTAGCGAATTGAGTTCGCTAACGCCTTTTTTGTCTCTCTGTTTCTTATCTTTAAGCGGCATTCAATCTTAAGATGTTGTGCTTTCTATGATGCCTTGTTTGCTCAGTTGCGAAAGGATCTCAGCGGTCTTCTCTCTGAATAAATCTCTCAGTAGACGCACAGTAGGGGTGATGGATTGACGACTTGGACACACTAACCACAGCTCGGTAGGTGTCGGCTTAAATTCAGGCATAACTTTAACCACTTCGCCTGAAAGCAGGTGAGGAGACATGTCTAGACAAGATTTTATTGCCACCCCTTTACCTGCGATACACCAACGTCTTACAAGGTCTGCGTCGTTCGAAGCGCGATTTCCTTTTAGTTTCACTTTATGATCTTGAGTACCATCGTTAAACACCCACTCGTCTTGCAACATGTCATGGAGTTGGTAAAGCAAACCATTGTGCTGAGCTAAGTCACTCGGGTGTTTTGGTGTGCCCATTTCAGCCAAGTATTCAGGAGCCGCACACAATATCCTCGGCACATCGCATATCTTGAAACCATACATGTTCGCATCGGTCGGAGAGCCGTAACGCAGCGCCATATCGACGGAATCTCGGTAGAAGTCGATATTGCTATCGCTGATGCTAGTGCGAAGCGTCGCCTTTGGGTATTCAAGCAAGAACTCATCTAACCAAGGTGTGATTAGGTTGCGTCCTAGATCTGATGAAAGCGCTATGCGAATTTCACCGTCAAGAATACCAAGCTCTTCGCGCATGTTGAGCTTCGCTTGCTCCAACATCTTTAAGGCTTGTTCGCATTCCGGTAAATAACGCTCGCCAGCTGAAGAAAGCCTTAGGTGGCGCGTGGTTCTTACAAATAACTCCGCACCTAGTGCCGCTTCAACACGTTTTACCGCTGCACTTGCTGTGGCAGTACGCATATCGAGGTTGGTGGCTGCAGCGGTGATACTGCGAAACTCCGCCACTTTCAAAATGACCTGTAAGTCTTCAAGAAGCATTTCGTTTCCCTGTTCTGAACCTTGAATCGGTTGTTCGGTTACCCATAAATTAGGCATTTTCAAATTGCTAATCTTAGTATTTTTCCTGCGCATATACATCTTATTATCAAAAATAATTTGATAATAATTCAAATGTTAGGCTGTTTATCTAAAGCGAGAATTCTCTAAGATTCAATTATCGAATTTAAGGAGAAGTATCATGTCAGTACCATCAAAAATGAAAGCTATCGGATTTACTCAATCACTTGCGATTACAGAGCAAGACAGTTTATTTGAGTTTGAAACGAGTCTGCCAGAACTAAAAAATAATGACTTGCTGGTAAAAGTGAGCGCGACTTCTATCAATCCTGCTGACGCTAAAATTCGTATTCGTAATGCCAAAGACAAAACTCTTGAGCAGCCAAAAGTGCTGGGCTATGACGCAGTCGGTGAAGTTGTTGGTAAAGGTGCTGACGTTGAAGGCTTCGAAGTCGGTGACCGTGTGTACTATGCGGGTGACGTAACACGCATGGGGGCTAACGCAGAATACCAAGCTGTGGACTACCGTATTACCGCTAAAGCGCCTAAGAGCCTTTCTGATGAAGCTGCAGCCGTTATGCCACTAGCGACGCTTACAGCATGGGAAGCGTTGTTTGACCGCTTGCGTGTTCGTCCTGAAGAGAAAAAGTCTATCCTGATCATTGGTGGAGCGGGCGGCGTTGGTTCAATTACGATTCAACTGGCTAAGCAACTGACCAACCTAAATGTTATCGCAACAGCTTCAAGACCTGAAACTGAACAGTGGGTAAGGGATATGGGGGCGGATTATGTGGTGAACCACCGTAACCTTGTCGAGTCTGTGCGAGAGCAAGGCATTCAACATGTCGACTACATCTTCAATGTTGCAGACACAAAAGGGCACTGGGATGCGATGGTTGAGTTGATTGCACCGCAAGGCATGATCAGTTCGATTGTTGAATTTGACGGTGGCATTGACTTATCAGCGCTGCAAGGCAAATCAGCGGGCTTTGTTTGGGAGCTGATGTTTACACGTTCACTGTTTAACACCGAAGATATCCAGAAGCAGCAAGACATCCTATTCCAAGCCGCGAATCTGATTGATGCGGGTCGTATTAAAACGACGCTAACCTCGACCCTAAATGGCTTTAGTGTGGATACATTTAAAGATGCACACCAACGTATTGAAAGCAGTGCCTCGATTGGTAAAACAGCCATCAAATACTAATTGCTGATGCTTTAATCCGCTGTTGTTTTGAATCGTTGACGGTTTAAAAAGAAGAAGCCCCTGATATCTTATTGCTAGTCAAAAGGTATCAGGGGCTTTTGTTTGTTTTCAGTTTAGTCAGTTTAATTAGCTTCTGGTGATATGATAGGTTTCGATGTTTTGAAGTGAAGCTGTATTAGGTCTAGCTCAAAAGGCGATGCCTGTTTGTCTGCAATCAAAAAGCCGATTTGTTTGATGTCTTGTGCCCTAAGTTCCGGCGTATCGTTCAGTAGTCGACCTCTGAACACCGCTTGAAAATCATTGAAGTGGAACACCTTGTTAAGCTGCTGTCCCTTAATGGTATCGAACTCATGTTTGTATTGAACTCGATTGCCGTCCTTTGAAGTTGTGAACCTCAGTTGGTAGGTGCGACCATCACCAACGAATACTAGCTCTGCGTTGTCTATTTCATGGGCTGGTGATTCAATGGAGCGCTTTATAGAACTGAAACCCCCATTATTTTCTAACGATAGCTCGCCCCTAAATCGACTCATATTATCAAGATAAATGAGCCCGCCCGTTGAGATGCCACCCATTACATCGTCGTTGGTCGCTGTCCAATTCTTGTGTTCGTTCGGTTGTATAAAATCAATCATACCTATGCCTGCTACAGATACTTGAGACCATAAAAAGGAGAGGCTGAGTACTAGCCAAAAAGGGTGTCTTCGCTTAAGCAATGAAGCCGTTTCGTTCATGATTGTCTCCGTTAGCCGTTAGCCGTTAGCCGTTAGTCTGTTCGCGTTTTATGGAGAAGGTTCAGTGGCAAGCATACCCATACAATGCTCAATAAATTCAGAGTAATTTGAAGCGTTGTCGTACTCAATTTTTAGCGAACCGTGAAACATCAGCGTCACCGTGACGTCTTTATAGCTTAGCCAACAGGTGTAACCGTCGTAATCATGCCAAGCCGTCATTTCGCCAACTAGATATTTGTTGTCCCGTTGCTCACCGGAAGAGCGAATAAACTCAAATACTCTGAGAAATTCAATAATGGTGATTCTGTTGTCCATGTGTTACTCCCGCTGCGTCATCTTTGAGAATAGGCTGATCTTTGGTGTTTAGATTGCCTACGTCTTTCTTTCATATCCTTACGGCTTACCTCTGTGCCCCGATCACTGAAAGGGTCTTACCTTCTCGATAAACCGCTGTTTTCTAATATTTCATCATCATTCCATACATCTGTTCAATCCAGAGCGAAGCGTGCGTAACAAACTCGAATAACAACGTTAACCCTCAAGATAAAGACGAGCTTAATTTGCGTTTATGGTGGTTAATTAAAATTAGAGTCGATAGGATAAATAGCATCGGAGCCTTGTTATTGGCTGAAATGGAATCTACAGAAAGTGCGTGTCAACATGATAGAAAAACTGAAAAAGGAATGGTTTCTTGTAGGGATGGTGGTGGCTATGGTCGTTGCTGTTTTTACGCCGGATTGGGGCAAATCGGGTGGGGTACTTCATCTCGATACGGTGACTGTTCTCGGCATCGCTTTGGTGTTTTTCTTACACGGTTTGGGTTTGTCTCCCAAAGCCATTCTTGAGGGGCTTTCGAATTGGAAGCTGCATGTTTTTGTACAAAGCGCGACATTCTTAGTTTACCCACTGCTTTGGGTGATATTCGGGCAAGGCTTTGTCGCTTATATGCCAGCAGCTCTGGCCTTTGGTTTCTGTTACCTCTTCGTATTACCGAGTACGATTTCGTCTTCGGTCGCGATGACGGTGATTGGAAAAGGAAACCTACCGGGTGCGATATTCAATGCATCACTTTCTAGTATTTTAGGCGTGTTCATTACGCCTCTACTGATCCAGCTCTTTATGGGGTTGGAAGGTGCAGAGCTAAACCTGATGGAATCGGTGATCTCTATATCTAAAATGCTGCTATTGCCAATGATTGTCGGCCAGTTGATGCGCCCGTTACTTTTTGAATGGACTCAGAAACACAAGTCAGTGGTCAATAAGTTAGATAAATACGTGATACTTCTGATCGTCTACAGTGCTTTCTGTGACTCTATTGAACACGGTATTTGGAGCGACTTTTCACCAATGCTGTTGTTGCTGTCAGCGGTGATTTGTTTAGTGGTATTGATGGTGATGGTACACGGCATTCAATGGAGTGCCCGAAAGGTTGGATTCAATCATCAAGATGAAGTCGCGGCAGTATTCTGTGGTACTAAGAAGACCTTAGCGGCAGGTATTCCTATGGCTAAGGTGATCTTTGCTCACAACCCTAATCTAGGGATGATATTACTACCAATCATGCTTTATCACCCGATTCAGATCTTTTACTGTGCAGTGCTAGCCAACCGTTACGCCAAGGTTGATACACAATCTAGTTAAACTTGTTTGTTGTTACAAGTACAACAGAAAAACGCCTTTCACTTCGCTGTGAAAGGCGTTTGTATTTGAATCTACTTCACTTTAATTAGAGTGCTTGAATCTGTATGAGCAAATGCGTTGTCGTAGATCTCTAAGCCTGTTGTTTGAGAGTACGTCAGCGTATCGTCTGAAATGCTAATGTTCATCGTGAAGCCCGTGGTGGTTGCGTTGTCCGTCATGTATTCGGACTCAGCGATGCCACGCTTAGACGCAACTAACGTCATTGTATCGCCAGCAGGGCCTTCTGCGGTGACACATGTGGTGCGTGGTACGCAGTAAGAGTTGTAGACGACCTGATTTTTTTGGTCGTAGATGAAGTAGCCACGTTGATCGTGGAACTTAGAGTCGTCGGCCTTTCTGAATACTTCTTGTTTGTAGTACAGAGCAACCAGATATTGATCGCTGGCATTGGTTGCATCTGCCGCAACCTCAAACGTCATTACTTCATAGAATGGTGTAACCGCGGGACCACCTGCACCCACTTCTGTGCCTTCTTGGCCTGGAGAAATATCAACGCCGCCAGTTTCGACTGATTTCCATGTGCCGACTAACTTTGCGAGTGGACCAAAATCCATACCATTGATTGTGTTGTGGTCGGCTACTGCTGGAGCCGAGATTACCGCTGCGATACCAAGTGCTAATAATTTTTTCACTTTAACTTCCTTTTTATTAATTATCTGACCCCAATAAAAATAAGGTTATTGTGAAACCAGTTTATTAACCCAGATCAGTGTTGTTGGCTAATATGAAATCGAATTGTAACTTGATGTATCAGTCAGTAAGGGGATATTAATGTGTGTATATATTGAGCAAGAAGCAGTTGTTGGGTCGTCTTATCTCAGTGATACACCATGGGTTTGCTAACTCTTGTGGTTGAGTTGAGTCACATTGGATTAGGTCGTCTAAACTTAAAGCTTATATCGCATAAAATACGACAATTTGGGCTCTAAAGACGTTCTCGAAATAAATGCAAATTAGTGCTTTACCTCAACTTAACTTGAGGTATTAGGATATGCAACGTTGCTTACGAGAATACTTTAAGGAGAGAAGAATGATCCAACTTGAACATGTGAATTTAGTGGTAAAAGATATCCCAGAAATGCTGGCTTTCTATAAAGCGGCGTTCCCTCATTGGTATGTCCGTGATGAGGGAAAAGGGGAGTGGTCAGGTAAGCCACGTAACTGGCTGCATTTTGGCGACGAGTACCAATACATAGCAATAAGTGATCACGGTGAAGGTGAAAATAGAGATTTGGCTGGGCATTCTGTTGGTCTCGCACACTTCGCTTATGTGACCAATAATATCGAAAGTGTCACTCAACGCCTTGTTGATGCGGGCTTTCCAATTGCCAAACCCGGTGCCGAAGAACCTTATCGAAAAAATGTCTACTTTGTGGATCCTGCAGGCTTTGAGATCGAGTTTGTTGAGTATTTGAGTGATGATCCTAAGTTACGAAATGCCACGAGTTAGTTACGTAATACGCCGCTTTGTTAAAGTTGGTTAGCTGAATGAAAGCGCGCTAGAGAGCATTTATAGAAAAGGGCATTGTGGAATAATCCGCAATGCCCTTTTTAGGTCTATGCAATAGCTGATTATTTAGCTGATGTTTAGCTCAGTTGTTGGGTTGTTTATTTAGCCTTAAAAGGCACCAACAGTTGTTTGCCAAACACATTAATCAGCGCGCCAGTCACAATCAGGCCACCGCCTAGATAAGTCCAAACCGATGGAATTTCATTAAAGATCCACACGCCTAACAGTGCCGAGAAGACAATCTGGACGTATGAGTAAGCCGAAGCTTTACCCGCCGCTTGAGTCTGCATCGCTTTGGTCAAACCGTATTGGCCTATCTGAGTGAAAATACCGACTAACACGAGCATCACGGTTAAGAATAGACTTGGCCATACAAAGTCGTTCCAAATAAGGACTGTCGATATTGGCAGAGCAACCAGTGGGAAGTAGAAGATGATGACTGAGCTATCTTCCGTTTGGCTAAGTTTTCTCACAATCACATAAGCAATTGAGCTACCAAATGCGCCACATAACGCCACCATAATGCTAAATAGCGGTAACTCGCTGCTCGCGCCACTGTTCATACTTGGTTGTACCATCACTAATAGCCCAGCTAGGCAGAACGCAATGCAGATCATGGTCGATTTCTGGACACATTCTTTCAGGAACAACACACCGAGCAACGCGGTAAAGACCGGATGTACGTATTGTAGAATGGTCGCTTCTGCTAACGGAAGAGTGGTTACAGCGTAGTAAACACACATCAGTGCTGCAGTACCTACTGCGCCACGAACAAACAACAAAGGTTTGTTATTACCCCAGATCGAAATGCCTTTTCGTTTTACGTCGATGTAGCTGATGATCAAAGACACCAACGCTCTTGCTGCAACGATTTCGAATACAGGAATGCCATAATTGCTGATGTATTTCACACAAGCTGACATCAGTGCGAATCCAAAAGCGGAGAGGATCATGAACCGAACCCCAACAGGGATTTGTGAAAAAGAGAAAGAAGACATAAAAATATCAATAGGCTGAGGGAAAAGGAATCATAACTTAGTTTAGAAGAGCCGACCAAAGTCTTTGTCCTGTTCTATTACACCAAACCATTGATATTGCTGTGCGAGTACTTTCAGCAACTCGATCTCTTTTGTTGTCTCTTCTCTAAGCCATTCAATAAGGTCGTTGATGATAGGCGTGTGACTACGCTGGTGCATGAAGTAAGTCCAAGCACTGTGTTGGATTTTTGCATTTCTAGGGCAGTACAAGAAGCCTCGTTGGAGATCTTGTTGAACTAACAACAGATCCGTGACCGTAACCCCTTCACCGGATAGACAGGCACTGAGCGCCATATCTAAAGACAAGAAGCTGGTATTTCTGACAGGTTTCTTTGGTGGGAATTCAACATCGGCCAACCACACTTTCCAGTCGTGATGATCTAAGGTTGGATGCAGCCTTGGCAAGGTTAAGATTGAATCAAGGTCGGTGTCTTTGGTGGTTAAACTAGTAGAGCAAACCGGCGCCATGAACTCTTCACGCAAGAAGGTAATGTCAGGTGCCTTGTCATAGCGTTTTTTGAAACGCGTGTGGAAGATCAGTAGATCATACTCACTACTATTAATCGATTCGTCTTCCTCAATCACAGGAACAATGACTATCTCATGATCTTGATAACGCTCGTTTAATTCCCGAACTTTGGAGATCAATACTCGCGTCGCGAAACTCAGAGTCGCTTTGATCACGATACGCTTCTGCTTGGGCTCACTCCAAGAGGCGATAACAGCTTCGATATTACCGTAGCTTTCTCGCAAAGCCACATACAAATCATGACCTTGTACCGTTAATTCTATGGCTCGATGCTTACGAATAACCAGTGATGCGTTTAACTCATCTTCAAGCTGTTTGATCTGTCGGCTGATCGCACTTTGTGTCACATGCAGCTCTTCGGCAGCCAGAGTAAAGCTCATCAGCCTTGCGGCAGCTTCAAAGGCTTTTAAGCCATTATGTGATGATGGCAAGCTAGGATATGGGGTCATAATTCGTTCGCATGAGTTTATGGAATGTTAGAGTCGCAAATTTATCAATTGAACGCTAGTCTCATCGATCGTATTTTGGGCGAAATTACCTGAGGCGCTCATGAAAAAAATACTCACTCTTGCATTCCCTTTGATCATTTCACAGCTGATCTCTATGGCTTTAGTCCTTACTGATGTTTGGATGATGTCGCGTATCAGTGTGTCAGCCCTTGCGGCTGGTGGCTTAGGCGCCTCTATCTACTTTTTTATCTTCATTATTGCGAGCAGCACCGTGGGTTGTGTCGCTAACTTGATTGCGATCGCTTATGGTCAGCGCGTCGCTCGCCCTGAGTTTGGTAATACACAAATCAGATTGGCGGTGAAAGGCGCAACCATGTTGGCATTCGTGCTCAGCGTGACCTTAATGGCCAGCTTCTGGTTTGCTCCGTTGGTATTAGAAGCAGCCAAACAGCCACCAGAAGTGATCACTTTAGCCATGGAATATGTCCATGCTTTGAAGTGGGTGATGTTGCCTTCGCTTATCTTGTTGGTGCTTCGTGGCTTAACCAGTGCGTTTGGCAACGTGCGCTCCATTCTTGTGATGTCGATTATCACCGTAATTCTGAATGTGCCAGTCAGCTACTTTCTCACCTTCCAATTAGACATGGGCTTAACAGGTTTAGGGCTTGGTACGGCTATCGCGGCATTTATCGTGATGGTTGGATATACGGTTTGGGTATTTAAGCGTGACGAGTTTAAGCAGTTCGCCCCTTGGCTAAATACAGAAGAGTACTCCATCAAGCTGATGAGCCCATTGTTGTTGATGGGTCTACCTATCGGCTTGGCAGCTTTACTTGAGCATGGCTTGATTTACGGTGGCACCTTAATGGCGGGCACGATCAGTATTGCTTCGCTAGCTCTGCACCAAATCCTGCTGCAATGCTTAAGCTTTACTTGGAACTTCAATTTCGGCTTCTCACAAGCTGCGGCGATTTTGGTTGGTCGTGATTTTGGCGCGGGTAACTACGAAGGAATAAAAAGAACCTCGATTCAAAGCTTCATATTGGTGTCGGTGTTGAGTGTGGCGTTGTCGGCCGTGTTCATTATATGGCCTGAGATGATCGCTTCTATCTTCAAGTTAGACGATGGCACGGGTGCTATGACTTCACTACTGGCTTCTGTGATTTGGGTCGTTGCTTTGTGCTTTATTGTTGATGCTTGGCAGCTACTGGCGATTAACCTGCTAAGAGGCATGAAGATTGTCTCTATGCCAACCGTGATGACTGCCATCGGTTACTGGGTATTTGGCTTGCCTGCGGCTTGGTATTTGATGCCTAAGTTCGAATTGGCAGGGATTTGGGGCGGAATCGGTGTTGGCTTAGGCGTGACAGGTATTCTGCTGCTTATCCAATTGATGCGTGTCATTCAAAAGAACAACCAATCTCCAGATTTGTCGAATCATGCTTATACGTGATTTGCTTGTGATGCTCGCCTTTACCATGGAACCTTGAACGATAAACGTTGTATTGCTGACCGAGAACTATCAATTACCAACAATGACCTATAAGCCCTGAATTGCGTACTTCGTAATTTAGACCTTGGTCTTACAGAAACCGAGCTAAAAGGTGACTAGAATGATTTGAGTTGCTCACCGTTTTATCAAGGAATACACAAATGGAAGTTGGATTGTTCTGGGCTGAAAAAGGAATGTTAGTGCTTGGCGCACTGTTTGTTTTGACGAGCATGATGCAGTACGGAAGACGCAGTAGCGATTGGAAAGGCGTGATTACGATGTTCTACAAGCGTATCCCAATGAACATCGCCGAATACAAATGGTATCGCCTGGGGATCGCGTTGTTGGTATTTGCTGTGATCATACGTTTCGCATTACTGATTTTATGGCCTTCATATCAGTTCTAGTTCTCTTGCATTAGCTTTGTTGGATAGCTCTCTATCATGGCTACATAAAGCCGTTCAATGAATGAGTCAGTCGAGCCTTAATAAACCCGCTTGTTAAGGCTGCTGTTAAATATAATAGTGCTATTACTCAACAGCAAGGATTGGCTATTACCTTTGTAGCATATTGTTTTTCATGAAGAATAATGCGAAATAATAGCTTACCCACCTGTTTCATCATTCTTACTAATAATCTGCACATAAATCCATTCACCCCGTACCTGATACCATAATGTTCTGTTACACTCGGTCGAATTAGCTTTAATTTGTCAGTGGTGCATTTATGTCGTTCCCAGTTCTTATATGTGATGATTCTGCGTTAGCAAGGAAGCAGATGGCTCGGTCACTGCCTAGTTCTCTAAATGCAGATATAACTTTTGCTGTTCATGGGCTTAATGCACTTGAAGAGCTCGCTAAAAACCAATTCAAATTGATGTTCCTCGACCTAACCATGCCGGAATTAGACGGCTATGGCACATTGGAAGAGATGCAACGTTTAGGCGATACCACGCCAGTTGTCGTTGTTTCTGGTGACATACAACCAAAAGCACAACAGAAGGTGCTGGATCTTGGCGCCAAAGCATTTTTGCAAAAGCCGATCGATAAAGAAGCGCTAAAAGCCATTTTACGTGAGCATGTCGAGCCGCCAAAACAACCTCAAATCATTACCCCAACCGCTTTAGAACTGCCAATACTGCGCAGACGCGATATCTATATGGAAGTCGCGAACGTAGCGATAGGCCGTGCCGCTGATGCACTGGCTCGTCACTTTAATGTGTTTGTTCACCTACCGCTGCCGAACGTTAACATCTTCGAAGTGAGTGAATTGCACATGGCACTTCGTGACCTAGCGGATAACGACCAAGTGTCGGGTGTTTGCCAAGGCTTTAGTGGAGAAGGCATTGCAGGTGAAGCGCTAGTTTTGTTGAGTGATTCCAGTGTGAGCGATCTTAAGAAGCTCATGAAGGTGCCAACAGAAAGCGAGCAGCTAGAAGAATTAGAGTTGTTGATGGATGTATCGAACATCTTAGTCGGCTCTTTCTTGAATGGGTTAGGGGAGCAATCAGAAGTTCGTTTCTTTCAGAGCTCTCCTGTGCTGCTAGGTCAACACATCTCGATTGATTCGGTGATTGAAAATACCAGCGGCTCATTTAAAAAGACCATGACGTTCGAAGTCAGCTACAACATCGACGGCACGTCCATCCGTTGTGACCTTCTATTTATGTTTGTTGATGAGTCTCTGCCTCTTCTAGATAACAAATTGGCCTACCTAATGGAGGAGTTTTAATATGTTGAATCTTCCTGCTGAATTTGAACAGTTCCACTGGATGGTAGACATGGTTCAAAACGTCGATATGGGGCTGGTGGTCATTAACCGTGACTTTCAGGTACAAGTTTGGAATGGCTTCATGACGCACCATAGCGGTAAGCAATCGCATGATGCGATCGGTAAGTCGATCTTTGAGTTATTCCCTGAAATTCCTGAAGAGTGGTTTAGGCTTAAAACAAAACCGGTTTATGACCTAGGCTGCCGTAGCTTCATAACGTGGCAACAAAGGCCTTATCTGTTTAAATGTCGTAACGTTAGGCCAGTAACCCAACAAGCTGATTTCATGTATCAGAACGTGACGCTAAACCCGATGCGTTCTCCAACTGGGCAAGTGACATCCTTGTTCTTGTCGATTCAAGATGCGACTGCTGAAGCTCTGATGTCTCAGAAAAAGGCTTGACGTACCTTAAAGTGAAAATTGAATCGCCTTATAAGAGCACTCTGAAAACCAAATAAAAATGGCCAAGGTTAATCCCCTTGGCCATTTTTGTATCTGATCCTGTAGTAATGAGTTCGAACTAAAGAAAGGCGTTCCGTGTTCGTTAACTTTAGTCGAGTTGTTGTTAGGCTCTATCAACAGCGGCTTGTATCCGCTGGGTTCTCATAAATAAGCGCATCTAACCTGCCATATTTTGTGGACTTTACCCCGCTCATCCAAGTTTCGAACGTGCTAATCGATCTTGCCTTTGTACTTTATAAATTTCAGGGCTAATGAAAGAGGGCTGAGATCGGCACTCGAAGCGAAAAAAGTCAGAAAAAATGAAATTATTTAAGAAAAAACGCATTTTTTGATTCAAGAAAAGTGTGATTTTTATGTGATTAAAGGGCACTTTTTTCACAAATTTGCCTTATCGAAGATTTTTTCGCCGAATTTGCAAGGGAAACGTTTGCGCAATAAACCGACAGCGTTTGCGTGAATATGTTGTTAAGTTATTAATTACTATGAATTTAGTAGGAAATGACGGGCGGGAAGCTTTTACCAGATATGGAATCTTTGAGAGGATAGCACAAAAAAAAATGAAATATCAGACTTGCTGTTAGTAAATCACAGCCTATAATGCTGAAAACCGGAGCGTCTGCCAACGCTCCGGTTTTTTTGTGTCCGAAACTCAGTAAAGCGTCTGCCAACGCTTACCGAAAACGCACGACACGTAATATGATTACAGGACAAATTATCATGCGTATCGAACAAGAACTTAAGTTAGGTTTCAAAGATGTACTCTTCCGTCCGAAGCGTTCTACCCTTAAAAGCCGTTCTCAAGTTGAATTAACCCGCGATTTTACATTCAAGCATAGCGGTCGTCAATGGTCTGGTACTCCAGTAATTGCAGCGAACATGGATTCGGTAGCAAGCTTTGAAATGGCAGCTGCTCTAGCAGAGCACGGTGTTATGACTGCAGTACACAAGCACTACACAGTAGAGCAGTGGGCTGAGTTCGCAAAAACAGCAGACAAGAAAACGCTGAACAACGTATTTGTTTCAACAGGTACTTCTGAAGCTGAGTTTGAGAAAACTAAGCAAATCATGGCGCTTAGCGACGAATTCGTATTTATCTGTATTGATATCGCTAACGGCTACTCAGAGCACCTAGTTGAGTATGTACAAAAAGTACGAGCTGAATTCCCGACTAAAGTTATCTCTGCTGGTAACGTTGTAACGGGTGACATGGTTGAAGAGCTAATCCTAGCTGGCGCAGACATCGTTAAGGTTGGTATCGGCCCTGGTTCTGTTTGTACTACACGTGTTAAAACAGGCGTAGGTTACCCTCAACTTTCTGCAATCATCGAGTGTGGCGACGCAGCACACGGCCTTGGCGGCATGATCATCGGTGACGGTGGCTGTTCATGTGCGGGTGACGTATCTAAAGCGTTCGGCGGCGGTGCTGACTTCGTAAT
Source organism: Vibrio sp. 10N.261.55.C5 (assembly GCF_041470505.1). Taxonomy (NCBI): domain Bacteria; kingdom Pseudomonadati; phylum Pseudomonadota; class Gammaproteobacteria; order Vibrionales; family Vibrionaceae; genus Vibrio; species Vibrio sp. 10N.261.55.C5. The sequence continues at coordinate 411 of NZ_JBFRMS010000066.1, read as the reverse complement.
GCTAGGCGGCATGCTAGCAGGTCACTCTGAGTCAGGCGGCGAAGTTGTAGAGCAAGACGGTAAGCAATTCATGAAGTTCTATGGAATGTCGTCACAGTCGGCTATGGACAAGCACTCAGGTGGTGTTGCTAAGTACCGTGCTGCGGAAGGTAAAACTGTTTTACTTCCGTTCCGTGGTTCAGTTCACAACACAATTTCGGACATCCTTGGTGGTGTACGTTCAACTTGTACATACGTAGGCGCAGCAAAGCTTAAAGAGCTAACTAAGCGTACGACTTTCATCCGTGTACAAGAGCAAGAGAACAACGTATTCGGTAAAGAGTAATCTGAACTGATTCGAATAGTTTGAAAATCAAGAGCCGCTTTTTAGCGGCTCTTTTTGTTTTGGGACTTGTGATTACCGAGGGAGGT